>CALGIA010000129.1 GCA_937916005.1 uncultured Rhodospirillaceae bacterium | reverse complement strand
TACCCAAAGATCGCGTTCCATATTCGGCAATCGTCGATCGGCCGCCGCTGACGTTGCCCGGCGGGGCGCGCATGGCGGTGTGGACCATCGTGAATGTGGAGGAATGGGGCATCGAAGACAATATGCCCCGAACCGTTCTGTCCCCACCCATGGGCCAGCCCCTGATCCCCGATCTGCCCAACTGGGCCTGGCATGAATACGGCATGCGCGTGGGCTTCTGGCGATTGCTGGAGTGCATGAAGGAATTCGGGATTACGCCGACCCTGGCCATCAACGGATCGGTTATCGGATCCTATCCCCGGATTGCCGAAGCGGCGCTTGAGGCGAGCTGGGAATTCATGGGCCATGGGTTCCTGCAGGGGCCCATGCATCGGCTCGACGATCAGAAGGACGCGATCGAGCAGACCGTTGCAGCCTTGCGCAGCTTTACCGGAAAGGCGCCCAAGGGGTGGGAAAGCCCCGGATTGACCGAAACCTACGACACGGTGGATCTGTTGACCGGGGCGGGCATTGAATATGTCGCCGACTGGGTGCTTGACGATCAGCCCGTGGAAATCGATACCATTCACGGCCCCCTGGTTTCCATCCCCTATACGGTGGAAACCAACGACATCACCATGATGGCCCTGCAGCATCATTCGTCCGACGAATTGCTGAAGCGCGCCACCGACCAGTTTGACCGCCTGTATCAGGAAAGCGAGAAGATCACCCGCGTGATGGCGATCAGCTTGCATTGCTATATCACCGGCGCGCCCCATCGCATCCGCTATCTGGAAGAGCTCTATCGCTACATCCTGGACAAGCCAGGCGTCCTCATGTGGACCGGCGAACAGGTCTCCGACTGGTACAAGGGTGAAATGGCGAAATCGAGGCAATGAACATGCCCGCCTCTTCATTAATGACTGGATATAATCTGGCCGGGTTACCGCTGGCCAACCGTATCGTCATGGCGCCCATGACCCGCAGCCGGGCCGGGGCGGATTGCGCGCCCGTCGATCTGCACGTGACATATTATTCCCAGCGCGCCAGCGCCGGGTTGATCCTGACCGAGGCCACACAGGTTTCGTCCCAGGGAACCGGCTATCCCGGAACGCCCGGCATTTATTCAGACGCGCAAATCGCCGGATGGCGCAAGGTGACCGATGCGGTTCACCGTGAAGGTGGCCGGATATATCTCCAGCTTTGGCATGTGGGCCGGATTTCCCACCCGTCTGTCCAGATCGATGGGGCTCAGCCGGTCGCACCGTCCGCGATCAAGCCCGACGGTCAGGTGATGACCTCCAACGGCATGCAGGACTTCGTGGTGCCCCGCGCCTTGGAAACCGATGAATTGGCGGGGATCGTCGAACAGTTTCGCCTTGGCGCGGTCAACGCCGGGGAAGCCGGTTTCGACGGCGTCGAAATTCACGGGGGCAACGGTTACCTGCTCGATCAATTCACCCGCGATGGCGCAAACCATCGAACGGATTCATATGGCGGCTCCGTGGCGAACCGGATCAGGCTTCCGCTTGAGATTGCCGAGGCGGTGGTTGGCGTGTGGGGCGGCGACCGGGTCGGCTATCGCATTTCTCCCTATCAGCCCTACAACACCATGTCGGACAGCGATCCGGAATTAACCTTCGCCGCCCTGACCACCGGGCTTGAATTGACCGGTCTCGGCTATCTTCATGTGGTCGAGGTCAGCGCGCCGGGCGCGGCCCCGCCGGATGCGTCCGCGGCGGATTTTCTGGCTGCGCGTCATGGGCTCTACACCCGCATTCGGAAAATTTTCACGCGCACCCTGATCGTCAATAGCGGTTATGACCGGGCGCGCGGTGACGGC
>CALGIA010000128.1 GCA_937916005.1 uncultured Rhodospirillaceae bacterium | reverse complement strand
GCTCCCGATACCGAGATCATCGATGCGTCGGACAGGCTGGTGATCCCAGGTCTGGTCAATTCCCACGGCCACGGCCATGGCAGTCTCGCCAAGGCAACCGGCGACCGTTGGACGCTGGAGCTCATGCTCAACGCCGCGCCCTGGTCGAACGGCCGGCGCAGTGTGGCGGACAGGCGGCTTTCGGCAACCCTGAATGCGGTCGAGCTGGTGCGCAAGGGCTGCACGGCGACGGTCGATCTGCAGGTCGAATACCCGGCGCCGTCCCGCGAGGGTCTGGAAGAGATCGGCGCGGCCTATATTGAAGTTGGTCTCCGCGCCGTGATCGCGCCCATGTTCGCCGACCGGACGCTGTATGAGGCGATCCCCGGACTCAATGACGCCCTGGGCGGCGATCTGCGCGGCTTCGCCGACAGCCTGCGCCTCGCCCCCCATGATATAAGCCTGGCCGCCATCGAAGATACGCTGAAACACTGGTCCCATGACCGGGACAAGGCCGGGCTGGCCATTGCGCCGACCATTCCCCATCACTGTTCGGAAGCCCTGCTGACCGGCGCGCGAGATCTGGCGCGGGACTATGATGTGGGGTTTCACACCCATCTGTGCGAATCGAAAACCCAGGCGCTGGTCTGCCGGAAACTCTATGGCATGTCCCAGACCGCCTATCTGGACACGCTCGGCATTCTGGGGCCGGGCTTCGTCGCCGCCCACGCCATCTGGGTCGATGACGACGATATTTCGCGTCTCGCCGATGCGGGCGCGTCGGTCGCCCACAACGCGGGCAGCAATATGCGGCTCGGCAACGGCATGGCGGCGGCGCGCCGAATGCTCGATCGCGGGCTGAATGTGGGCATCGGCACCGACGCCTGCACCTGCGCCGATAATCTCAATCTGTTCGAAGCCATGCGATTGGCGTCGTTCGTCTCGCGGGTCCAGGATGTCGATTGTTCACACTGGCTCGCCGCCGATGAAATCCTCACCATGGCCACCAAAGGCGGCGCCAGGCTGCTCGGCCGCGGCGACAGCATCGGTGAACTCCGTCCCGGGGCCAAGGCCGACATGGTGTTCCTTGATCTGGGGAGCATCAATTACGTGCCGTTCAATATTCCCACCGTACAGGTGGTCAATGCGGAGGACGGCACCGGCGTCGACAGCGTGATGATCGGCGGCCGTCTGGTGCTCGATCACGGAAAGATCACGACCCTTGATGAGAAAAAACTATTCGCCGACGTTCAGCGCGCGGTCGAACGCCTGCTCGGTCCGGCGGCGGAAGAAACCCACGACATGGTGCTGCGGATGGAAGAAATCGTCGGCCCGTTCTGTCTCGACATGCTGCGCCAGGACTATCACGTGCAACGCCATCTGGCCGGGTAATGCCCTAGCCGGCGGCGATCTGATGGGCGCGTTCCTGGATTTCAGAATCCACCAGTGAGGCCGGATCGGTTTTCTGATCGATCATGTCCCAGCTTTTCATCCATGCCACCGTGCGGCGCAGTTCGTCTTCCGGGATCGGCGCGGGGTCGAGCACCTGAAGACGCCCGACACGCAGGTCAGCGACAGTCAAGGCGGCCACATCCGGGTCCGCTTTGTGATAGTCGATGAAGTAATGCATGTAGCTTTGCGGGTCAGCTTTGATGCGGGCGACGGCTTTTTTAACGGCCCTGTTGAAGGCGCCGTAGGTTTCCGCGTCGACCCGGTCGCCGGCGACCTCGGTGCCGTTATAAAAGGCCGAAGCGACGATCCGGCAGCCGGCTTTTTCCGCCACCGTGATATACGGCTCGGTCAGGGTGGTTGCGTCGATTTCGCCGCTCATCAGCGAGGCCAGGCGCTTGGCCGACCCGTTCGGCACCTGGCAGGTGCGGATCCTGTCGCGCGGCACGAAACCTTCCAGCAACAGCAGGCCGAGATAATGGGTGCCGAAATAATAGGGCAGCCCGACCAGCCTGTCGGCAAGTTGCTGGGGCGTGTAAACATCTGAATCGGGCGCAACCATGATCTCCGCATAGACCATGATGCCGCGCCGCCCCAGCTGGCGGCTGTCCTGGGACGTGGCGCTGACCCGCGCGTAATTTCCCCATTCGCAGGCGTTGTACATGTCGGCCCCGCCGCTTTCCAACGTCGCGCCATGGCTTGAAAACGGATCGAGCCCCCTGGGGTCGGTCACGTCGACCCGGGTGGCCTGCAGCGCATTCTGTTCGCGCCCGACGAATTCAACGTCCAGCCCCTCGGCCTCGAACAACCCCTCGTCATGGGCCACCAGCTCCGGCAGGCCCTGGAACGGGGCGGTTTTCTCGAGAACGAGTTTGTGTAATCCGGTCATCTGGCGCCCCTTGTTTCGCGCATTGGAATTTAACGTCGGTGAAAACTGTGCCACTGTTTTGGCGAGGCGGCAAGGGGGATGATAATATGGGATTGCGGGATGTGCCCCCCCGGCCGCCGATCCCATTGGGGGAACGGGATGGCGGCGCGAGAGGTTGGAAACCCGTCGGGTCTCCCGGCAATGGCAAGGCCACGGTTGGAAAATGGGGTCGGGCGACCCCAACGACCTGCCGATCGCCACACTAGTATATATAGTATAGGCGAAATATCATAATATTTCGTAAAATATAGCCGGTGGAGCCGATTTTGGACCTGACAGGATGATGCGATGATCGACAAGCCGACAATTGATCAGTTGCGGGATCAGGCCCGTGAACTGGGGCTGGATCTGGACGATGGCTATCTGGACGCCGCCCAGCGCATCATCGCGCCCATGCTGCGGGCCTATGGCAATCTCGATGATATCGCGGATGAAATTCCCGAAATCAAATATCCAAGGACTGCCGGAACCCGCCCAACGGACGCCGAAAATCCCCTCGGCGCCTGGTATATGAAAACCGCCATCGCCGGCGCCCCCGATGGGCCTCTCAAGGGCAGGCGTGTCGCCGTTAAGGACAATATTTGCGTGGCCGGCGTGGCGATGGCGAACGGGTCATCAACCCTGGACGGTTTTGTGCCCGAACTGGACGCCACGGTCGTGACGCGAATTCTCGATGCGGGCGGCGAAATCGCGGGCAAGGCGGTGTGCGAATATTTCTGCGTCGGCGCCAGCAGTGCGACCAGCGCCACCGGCCCGGTTCATAATCCCCTGCGCCACGGGTTTTCGGCCGGCGGATCTTCATCGGGCAGCGCCGCGCTGGTGGCGGCCGGCGAGGTCCCCATGTCGCTTGGCTGCGACCAGGGCGGATCGGTTCGTATTCCGGCCAGTTTTTGCGGGGTCCACGGCCTGAAGCCGAGCTTCGGCCTGGTGCCCTATAGCGGCATCCTGTCCCTGGAGCCGACCATCGATCATTGCGGCCCGATCACCGCCGGCGTGGAAGACAACGCCCTGCTGCTGGAAATCCTCGCCGGGCCCGATGGGCTCGATTCACGCCAGAACGGGTCCCATCCAGGCGCGTATCGCGACACGCTGGGCCAGGGCGTAAAAGGCCTTCGGATCGGTCTGGTCCGGGAAGGTTTCGGGCGCGGCAATTCCGAGCCGGGCGTCGATGACAAAGTGCGCCAGGCCGCGCGGCGTTTCGAACAGCTCGGCGCCATTGTCACTGAGGTTTCCGTGCCCATGCACAAACTCGGTCCCTCGATCTGGGGACCGATCGGTTATGAAGGAGGCTATATCACCATGCTGGCCATGAACGGCGTGGGCGCCGGCCATGAAGGTCTGTACGTGCCCGGACTGGCCGATGCGGTATCGGGGTGGCGCGGCCGGTCCGGGGAATGGCCCGATACGGTCGCCATGATGATGCTGGTGGGCAGCCTCACCCTGAAACAGACGGGCGGGCGATACTATGCCAAGGCGATGAATCTGCGCCGCCGTCTGCGCGCCGCCTATGATGCGGCGCTGAACGAGGTGGATCTGCTGCTGATGCCGACCTCGCCCATTGTGGCCTCAAAGCTGCCCGCGCCCGACGCCACGCCCGAACAGGCGACCCGCGCCGCGTGGGAAATGCTGCCCAATACGTCGGCCTTCAACATCACCGGCCACCCGTCGATGTCGTCGCCCTGCGGCCTGTCCGGCGGCCTCCCGGTCGGCATGATGCTGACCGGGAAACATTGGGACGAAGCGACGATCTATCGCGCCGCCCATGCTTTTGAACAGGCCGGCGACTGGCGTGAGATATAAGTTTGTTGTGTGATAGCTTGAGCGGCTACCATGGGATGACGCATGCAAATATTTTCAAGGGGTCAGTATGAATTTTCCTTTTTTCCACGTGATTTGTGCCGCTGCATTGGCAGTCTCGCTGGGCGGCTGCACGGTGCTGGGCGTTGAGACCGAATCTACGACCACCGAAGTGAAGGACACTTCAGGCCTGGAGAGCAAAATCGATCGTTTGCAAGGACGCATTGAACGACTCGAAAGACAGCTCGACCAGCATATACACAAGTGATCCGCTCGGTTATGGGGCGGGGAAAAACACCTGCCGTCCCTGGATCCGGAACGACGCAATGGTTTGCCGCCCTTTGGGCGAGGTGATCCAATTGATGAATTTCATGACCAGCCTGCGCTTCACATGGGGGTGTTTCGCCGGGTTGACCATGATCACGCCATAGGGATTGCGCAGTTTCGGGTCGCCCTCGACCACGATGGCGAGCCCGGCCCGGTTGCCGAAGGCCAGCCAGGTGGCTCGGTCGGTCAGGGTGTAGCCCGATTTCGCCGCCGCGACGTTGAGCGTCGCGCCCATTCCGGCGCCGGTTTCCAGATACCATTTGCCCGAGTCCGGGGTCGGGTCGATGCCGGCGGATTTCCAGTGCCGCCGTTCCGCCTTGTGGGTGCCGCTGTCATCGCCGCGCGACAGGAAGCGCGCCCGGGTCGATGCGATCTTGCGCAGGGCGGCGACAATGTCGTGTCCGCCGCGCAGTCCCGCCGGGTCGCTGGCCGGCCCGATGACGACGAAATCGTTGAACATCACATCGCGGCGCTCCACGCCATGTCCCGCCGCGACAAACTTCATCTCGGCGTTTCTGGCATGGACCAGCAGCGCATCCGCATCGCCTCGCTGGCCGAGCCGCAGCGCGGCCC
This sequence comes from uncultured Rhodospirillaceae bacterium, assembly GCA_937916005.1. GTDB lineage: Bacteria > Pseudomonadota > Alphaproteobacteria > MPNO01 > MPNO01 > CALGIA01. Next base: position 1,816 of record CALGIA010000128.1, on the reverse strand, counting down.
CGGTTCCCACCGCGACGACCCGCACCGAAATGCCCGTCAGCGCTTTAAAGCGCGGCAGCAAATAGGCGAACAGGCCGGAATTTTCCGTCGATGTGGTTGACGCCAGAGTGATGAACGGACTCTCCGCCGATGCGGGCAAGGCGGCGAACCACAAAACCGATGACAGGATTAGGGCAATAAATCTATTCACTAGCTAGATCCTTGGTTTGCCGGGGAAGGTGTTTTGGCATGATCAGTTCGCCGCTGATAAAGGCGCGGGCTTCCGGCGTCGCCGGGCCGGCGAAGAATTCATTGGCGGTTGCGCGCTCAATGAGCCGGCCGCGATCCAGAAACAGGATTTCATCGGCGATGCGCTTCGCCTGACCAAGATCCTGGGTGGTCAATATGATCTTGGTTCCGGCGTTGTGGATGGCCAGGATGATGTCCTCCACGGACCGGGTCGATGACGGGTCGAGGCTTGCGGTGGGTTCGTCCAGGAACATAACCTCGGGTCGCAATATCCATGCGCGCGCCAGCGCCAGGCGCTGTTGTTCGCCCGCCGACAAGACCCGCGCCGGCGTCCGTGCCAGCGCTTCCAGCCCGGTGCGGGCCAGCGCTTCGGCCACGCGGGCGGGCCGGTCGCGCCGTTTCACCCCATGGCAGGCCAGGGCGTGGGAAATATTGGCCGCGGTCGACCGCCGCAACATCACCGGCTTCTGGAACACCATGGCCTGTCGCCGGGTCAGATAGGCGGACGGGATGTTGCCATCGCCCCACGCGATGAGTCCGGCGCTTGGCGGTATCAGCCCGTGACAGAGCCGCAGCGTCAGACTTTTTCCGGCCCCGTTGGGTCCGAGGATAACAGTTCGCATGCCCGCGGTGAGCTCGAAGCTGACGTCGTCAACCAGGCGTCTGCTCCCCGGCTGGTAGGTCAGCCCCGTTACGCGCAGAGGCAGAATGGAACCCGTCATGCCGGCGCCTTTTCGAAACGGGTGGCGACGCCGAGGCCGAAAGTCAGCCCGTTGACGATCAGGCTTATGGCGATCAGCACGATGCCGAGACCGAGCGCCAGGGCAAGGTTTCCCTTGCTGGTTTCCATGGCGATGGTCGTGGTCATCACCCGCGTGACGTTATCGATATTGCCGCCCACGATCATCACGGCGCCGACCTCGGCACTGGCCCGGCCGAACCCGGCCAGAACCGCGGTCAGCAACCCGATGCGTCCGTCCCAAAGCAGGGTCGTGACGGCGCGCCGGCGACTGACGCCCAGCGAACGCAGCTGTTCGCGGTATTCGGACCACAGATCATCGGTAATCTGGCGCGACAGGGATGCGATGATCGGCGTGATCAACACGGTCTGGGCGATGATCATCGCGGCCGGCGTGAACAGCAGACCGAACACGCCCAGCGGCCCCGCGCGCGACAGCATCAGATAAACGATCAGCCCGACGACAACCGGCGGCAACCCCATCAGGGAATTCAGCGCCACGATACAGACGCCCCGGCCGGGGAAGCGCGCCACGGTCAGCGCCGCGCCCAGGGGCAGGCCGATCAGCGCCGCCATGGTCACCGCCGTCAGGCTGACGCGCAGGGACAGGCCGACGATGTCGACCAGTTCGCGATCCAGCCCGACGACCAGCGACAGCGCGACCGACAAGGCCTCCCACAAATCCGTCATTTTCCCTTTAGCCTGCGTAATATTGTGATTTTATGATTTAATTACATAGTTTATTGTAATATTGTATTTATAACATAAAACAGCTCGAAAGTGTAGGGACTCGTTCATGCCCGAAATGATGACCACGCGCGAAGTCGCGGCCTATCTGCGGATCAAGGA
>CALGIA010000127.1 GCA_937916005.1 uncultured Rhodospirillaceae bacterium | reverse complement strand
CTATTTCCTGATGCGCCAGGTGCCGTTCGGCAATGACGGGGATTTCTCGCGCCAGGCCATGATCGGCCGCATCAACGGCGAACTGGCCAATGATCTGGGCAATCTGGTCCAGCGTGTGCTGTCCATGGTCAACAAGAATTGCGACGGCAAGGTTCCCACGAAAACCGGGCATGAAAACCTCGCGGTTTGGGGAAGTCTTGTTACCGCCCATGAATTGCGGGACGAGTTACGCCCGCTCATGGATGCCCAGTCTTTCAATCAGGCCCTCGAACTGATCTGGGAGGTTGTGCGCGACTCAAACCGCCACATCGATACGGATGCGCCCTGGAAGCTGCGCAAGACCGATCCCGACGAGATGGAAGCCGTGCTCTATACCCTGATGGAAACCATTCGGCATCTCGCGATTGTTCTGCGGCCCTTCATGCCCGAGTCCTGCGACCGCATTCTGGACCAGCTCGGCATAGACAGTAATTCCCGTGATTTCAATTCTTTACATGAAGGTTCTAATGCGTTTGATGAGAAGTCATTGACGCATGGCGCCGACCTGCCCAAGCCCGAACCCGTCTTTCCGCGCTATGTGGACGAAACAGCGGATAGCTGAGCCATGCTGATTGACAGCCATTGCCATCTGGATTTCGACGTCTTCGATGAAGACCGGACTGAAATCATCGCGCGCGCCAGGGCTGCCGGAATTCATAAGATGGTGACCATCTGTACGCGGCTGAGCCGTTTCGATGAGATCCACGCCATCGCGCGCGCCCATGACGCGGTCGATTGCTCGGTCGGAATCCATCCGCATCAGGTGGCGGAGGAGGGGGTGGCCCCCACTGCCCGGCTGATCGAACTGGCGGCGCTTCCCGAAGTGGTCGGCATCGGGGAAACCGGGCTCGATTATTTCTATGATTACAGTCCGCGGGACGATCAACGGGAAAACTTCCGTAATCACATCGCCGCCGCCCGTGAAACCGGCCTGCCCCTGATTGTCCATACCAGGGACGCCGACGAGGACACGATGAATATCCTGCGGGAGGAAACCGGGAAGGGCGCCTTTCCCGGCGTTCTGCATTGCTTTTCATCACGCCGCGCCCTGGCCGAAACCGCACTGGAACTGGGGCTCTATATCTCGTTCTCAGGTATTGCGACCTTCAAAAATGCCAAGGAAATCCGCGATATCGCGGCGGATGTGCCCATGGACCGAATTCTGGTGGAAACCGACGCGCCGTTCCTTGCGCCTGTTCCAAACCGGGGCAAGCGCAACGAACCCGCCTTCGTGACCCATACCGCCCAGGTCGTCGCGGGAATTAAAGGCCTCGACCCGGAGGATTTCGCCCGCGCCACCACGGAAAATTTCTTTCGGCTGTTCAACAAATCGCGCCCGGTCACATGAAGATCACCATCCTCGGCTGCGGCAGTTCCAACGGCGTGCCGCTGATCGGCGGCAGCTGGGGCGCCTGCGATCCGGACAATCCGAAAAACCGGCGGCGGCGTCCGTCGATCCTGGTGGAATGGGACGACAGCTTCATCCTGGTCGATACGTCACCGGATCTGCGCGCACAGCTGCTTGACGCGGATGTTCAGCGCATAGATGCGGTGCTCTATACCCATGTTCATGCAGATCATATCCACGGCATCGATGATTTACGCCCGGTTTCCAGGCTTTCGGGCAACATGATCGACGTGTTTGGCGAAACGCCCGTGATGGACAGCATCATTTCGCGGTTTTCCTACCTGTTCCAGGGCTCGGTTCCCAGCGACGCCCTGTACCGCCCGGTTCTCAACCCTCATTCAATCGAGGGCCCGTTTAAATTTGCCGGACACCAGATTACGCCGTTTCATCAGGATCATGGGATTTGCCTGTCCACAGGGTTTCGCTTTGGGCCATTCGCCTATTCGACCGACGCGGTTCAGCTCAACGACGACGCCTTCGATGCACTCACGGGAATTGATACCTGGATCGTCGACTGCCTCCGCGTCGAGCCAGGACATCCAACCCATTCCCATCTCGAACGAACGCTTGGCTGGATAGACCGGGTCCGCCCAAGGCGCGCCATCCTGACCCACATGAACCATCAGACCGATTACGACACGATTGCGGCATTGCTGCCCGATGGCGTCGAACCGGCTTATGACGGCATGGAATTGACGGTATCCGCCTAGCGGCGTTTTGATCTCACTTATTCTCCATAATATACATTATGCGACACTTCGAATGTATTTGTTCTTAATGCGTTCGCGGGTTTACCAAATTATAGTTGTGTCTGTCCGGTTCATGCCACCGAAAGACCAGCCCTTCTAAAAACCCTATCTAACATTTCAGGACGCGGCCATGAGTAATCGGCCGAGCCCTTATAGTAATTCATGCACGTTCTCCGTCGATGTCCCGTGGGAAATTGCGGAATATCTGTCTGAACACGGACCGGCATGGATCGATGCAATCGCAGTGGCCGTTGCGGCCCGCCGTGATGACCATGCCCGCCTCCAAGATGAGGCAACCACACTTCAGCGAAAATCAGAATTACGGACCCGCGCCAATCGCGGATTGGCGATCATCGCCAATAGCGAATTACGCACCCGCCTCAGGCGCTCCGGAACAAACGAAACGCCGCGTGTAATCCTTGGGGAAATTGCGGAACAATATTTTCTCAGTTATTCCGAACTAAAGCGGATCATAGCGACACACTATCCGGAAATTAAGGCGCGATACGTCAAACAGCGTAACGCCAAAATCGTCCATCTGTATTTTGCCGGTCACTCCAATTCGGAAATCGCTTTACGGCTTGGAATGCCGAACCGGGCCGTTGCGACAGTTTTACGATCCGAGGGCGAACTCCTCGACGTCATACGCCAGCTTTCCCGGCAATCCCGGGAAGCGGACCCGGGCCCATCCCATGGAGACGGCTCTTGAGGCCGGAACCGGGGTGCAGGGGCGAAGCCCCTGCGTCAGCGGGGAAGTCGCTCCAGACTCCGCGTAAGACCGCTGAAAATTCCCAGCTGTCGGGTCGGGCGACGCCCGCCCCGACGCGCAGCGAGGTGTTCGAACCAAACAAATCGTTTCCCCGCGTCCCTGCCAAGCCTCTTCGGCGCGCGTCTCGCGCGCCGCTCTGCCGGTTCGAGCAAATCCGGTGCTGGCCCGCTACCGCAATCGGTGGAGCTGGGCCAAGCGTTCACCTGGTCGTCGCGCCAAAGCGCCGGCGGTTGACTGGGCCAAGTGATCGCCTGGTCAGTTCGCTATTTCCAATAAATCGGTCGAATGGGTCTGTTTCAGATGAATTCGACCTGAATCGACCTCTTCATCCTGCCCCAGATTCGCAACTCGGAGGGGCCGGTCACAATCGTACCCCGGTAAATAGCGACTCCTCTGACGCATCTGTGGGGATGCGCTGATGGGAACAATCTTGAATTCGACCGACACGGACATGCCGGTGAACTGTCCGGTTGGGCAATTTCCCGACACTCCGGCGGAGCCCCTTGTTAAGAAGGGGAATAGAATTATTAAGAAGGGGAATAGAATTACCCCCCCCTCCGCGAATGGCTCAGAAGAAAGTTCCAAAAACCTTCCCGGGGACGCGGAAAACTGCGGTTTATTGGATAGTTCCACCCAAGTTGATCAGCGACAGGGGGAATTTCCCAAGCCATTCCACGGGCGGCTCTATACGGCGATCCCGGAGCGGCTGGAAGCTCCCCAGTCGATGCCGGGGAATGCCCCTGCCCGCGCGCCGATCTCCCGTGGCGATCTATGGGAACGGGTTATCGGTCGATCCGTTGGGCGGGATACGTGGATCGATGGCCAAGCCCGCGCGCGTCGGCTTCGCGAACAATCCGATGATATCGTTCGGCGCCTTGAGAATGGAAATATCGGCGGTAGGCAATCACGCAATGCCACAACCCTGGTCGGCTTATGCACCGGGCGCGCGGACCGTGTGTCCGAATATCGCAATAGCAATTTGATCCCCGTGCAACAGACGAAAAATGTGCACGATATGCTGCGCCACGTTCGGCATTACGTGGACTCGACCTCGAAAAAACAACTCCGCATGATGGTGATCAGCAATGGTTGGGTGCCACTGGATCAATATCGTGAAACGCATAAGGGTTTTGCCCGGCGGCTATCCCGCCTGATAGCTGACCCAAAATTCAGGGATGCCGGTCTTGAGGCGGTATTTTTCAATATCGAAAACACGATCAACCGTTCCCCGGAC
>CALGIA010000126.1 GCA_937916005.1 uncultured Rhodospirillaceae bacterium | reverse complement strand
GGCATTCCTGCAATATGCCCACGAACAGGGGGTTTGCCACCGATTATTGACACCGGAAGAGCTTTACCCGCGCGAGGTGCAAACCGCCTTTAAAATCTAGTTTCTAGATATAAAGTTTTATTAACCTAAACCTTACTGTCTAGGCTGTAGTCTGTGCATGAATCCCTGCCCGCGGGGCGGGGTTAGCAACATGCTGTTTCATGCAGATACCGCGTCTGAAAAGACTAGTCTTGTCCATTAAGCTGCTGAGCCGTAGCCGGCTTTGCTGGCGCATTACGCTGGCGGTGTTTTTCGCCATATTCGCGGTCGAAGCCGCGATCCTTATTCCGTCCTATCAGAATTATGAGCGCGATCTTCTCGCCCGCCTCAATGAGGTCGGACGGACCGCCATGTCCACGGCCCTGGCTCTGCATAGCAATTCCAACGCAAAGGATATGCTGCTGCTGGGGGTCGGGCTGACCCGGATATCGAATGTTCGCGGCGGCGCGATCTATTTTGGCAAGGGCGCTCCCCCCCGGATTTTTGGGGAAATGCCGGACCTGACCCCGGCGGCCGTTCGGGCCGGTGGCGCGAAACAGGGATATGCATCGGATCGCGCGCGATATGAGGCGTTATGGCAGCCGGCGGAAACCGGATTCCCGTTTGTTGTCGTGGGGCGCATGGATTCGTCGGTCATCCATGGCGAGTTGGTTGCTTTCCTGTGGCGGATCGGCGGGTTGACCCTGCTGATTACCAGCTTTGTTTGCCTGGTGACCATGCTCATCCTTGGACGCTATCTGTTGCTGCCACTGTTGAAAATTCGCGAAAACCTGGACCAGGCGCTGACCGATCCGTCGAATGCGGACCGGTTCGTGCTGTCCAAAACCGGCCGTGACGAGCTTGGCGAGATGGTTTCCAGCCTCAACCAGATGCTTGAACGGGTGGCCAAGACCTATCGCGAAGAGCTCGCGACCATGCTGTCCATGGTGGATCGCAGCGCCGAGGGAATGCTGGTCTATGATGATGCGGGGCATATCGTGTATGCCAATCCGGGGTGCGTGGCGCTGTGCGGTTTCGACAGTTTCGATGAATTGCAGGCCTCCACCGGCCCCCGCTTCCAATTTGCCGATCAGTCGCGGCGGGACCATCTGGTCGATCTGCTGTCCCGGGGGCCCTTCAGCGGCGAGGTGAGGGTGATCGGAAAGAATGACGTCGTTGTGTCCTGCATGCTGAGCGGCGCGCGGCTGGAGGATGGCGATGGCAATCCATTCCGCTATTTCGCGACCATGACCGATATTTCGGAGCTGCGTGAGGTCTATGACAATCTGGAACAGCAGAACATGGAACTGGCCGCATCGAATCGGTCGAAGTCGCAATTTCTGGCCAATATGAGCCATGAACTGCGCACGCCGCTCAACGCCATTATCGGGTTTTCGGATATCATGAACAGCGAAGTCGCGGGCCCGCTGAACAATCCGCAATACAAGGAATTTTGTCAGCATATCCATGAAAGCGGCGTTCATTTGCTGGATTTGATCAATGATATTCTTGATCTGTCGAAAATCGAAGCCGGCAAGTTCGTGCTTGAAGAAAACGTCGTCGAGCCCGACCAGATAATTGAATCCAGCCTGAGGCTGGTGCATGGACGGGCCGAGCTTCACTCGATTTCCCTGAAGATCGATAGTGATGAAGATGTGCCCCGGTTTCTTGCGGATCAGCGCAAGATCAAGCAGGTGCTGATCAATCTGCTGTCCAATGCGGTGAAGTTCACGCCCGATGGCGGTACGGTGTTCGTCGGCGCAAAAATCGTCTCGGGCGGCGATCTTGCGATCATCGTCCGCGATACCGGCGTCGGGATCAGCGCGGAGGATTTGCAAAAGGTCATGGAGCCGTTTGTTCAGGGCGATGGCAGCCTGACCCGGAATCATGACGGCACGGGGCTGGGTCTTCCCCTGACCAAGGCGATTGTCGAGATGCATCAGGGCGTGCTTGAAATGGAGAGTGAATTCGGCGTCGGCACCACCGTTACCGCGCGTTTCCCGCGGGAACGCCTGATTATCGACTCGCCGGCCCGCGCCCGAGACGCCGTGGCCTCATTGGCCTAGGCCGCATGTGACCATGATCCTTGCTCGGCGGGCGGGTTGGTTTTACCGTATGCTCAAATTTGGCTTCGGTCAAAATCAAGCTGTGGAACCAATTCATGCCGCCAAAATCCAATTCGCTGCGCCTTAACAAGCTGCAGCTCAAGACCCTGACCCTGCTACAGGAACTCGCGCGTCACCCGGAAACCTCGACCACAGATGAGGAAACCGGAGAGGTCACGATCTCCAATCTGCCGACGCCCCATGGCAATCATTTTCATGTCGGCGATTTCGTGGCCATGTCGGCCAACGCCACCGGGTTGCGCAATGAAGGGGTGTGGTTGGCGCTGCACCGCAAGGGGCTGGCGCTGTCGGGCTATCCCATTGCGATCCGCCTGACGCCCGCGGGCCTGGAATACGATACCGGGATGCGCGGCGAGATTTTGCTCGGCAGCGATCATTAAGATGGCGACTGAATTCGACTTGCTGGTTGCGGGCGGCGGCATTGCCGGGCTGACGGCCGGGCTGACCGCCGCGCGCCAGGGACGAAAAACCCTGATCCTGACCGGGGGCGTGTTCGGCGGGCATCTTCTGAGCATCGAAAAAATTGACGGTTACCCCGGATTTCCCGATGGGGTCGCGGGCTATGATCTGGTGCCCATGACCCAGGGCCAGGCGGTGGAAGCCGGCGCGGAACTCGCCATGACGGCGATCACCGGGCTTGAGCCGGATGGCGCCAACTGGCGCGTGTCGGCGGGCGACGGCGATTATCTGGCCCGCGCGCTGATCGTCGCCACCGGGACCGGGTTGAGAAAACTCGGCATTCCTGGCGAGGAAAGCCTGCGCGGCAAAGGCGTCAGCCATTGTGCGAGCTGTGATGCGCCGCTGCTGCGCGACCGGCCGGTCGCCGTGGTGGGCGGCGGCGATTCCGCGCTGCAGGAAGCGCTGACATTGGCCGGGGCCGCGTCCCAGGTCACCATGCTGCATCGCGGCGATGCCCTGTCCGGCCAGGCGGTCTATCGGTCGGCGGTCGAGGCCCATCCCAAAATCGAAATCCGGTACAATGCGGAGATTGAGGAAATTATCGGCGATGGGGTCGTTTCCGGCGTCCGCCTGCGGGGCTCCGGCAATGTGATCGGTGTCGATGGCGTGTTCATCTATGTGGGACTGCGGCCGGAAAGCGATTTTCTGGCCGGCCGGCTTGATCTGACGCCGTCGGGCTATATTCCAACCGATGGGGCGCTGCAAACCGGTCTGAAAGGCGTGTTCGCCGCCGGCACGGTGCGGGCCGGCGCGCCCGGTCGCGCGGTGGCCGCCGCCGGTGATGGAACCCTGGCCGCAATTTCCGCCGATCGCTATCTGGCGGACAGGGCCCGGCCCGCGTAAAATGACAACGGCAAATCAGAATATCCGCTTTGGGAGACTCCAATGAGCGACAAGATCATCGTCCACGACCCCAGGGGGTTTCCGCCCCTGGTAACGGGAAAACGTCTGGCGCCCCGGCTTGAAAGCCTGGACGGCAAGATCATCCATCTGGTCGATTGCCTGTTCGACAATTCGGAAGTCTTCATGGATCAGATGCAGCAGTGGTTCGCGGAGAACATGCCCGGCGTCACGACCCGGATCATCAAGCCCCGTGAAAGCTGGAAAGACGACCCGGAAATGCGCAAACGTATCGAGGTCGAGGCCGATGGCGCCATTCTCGGCGTCGGTTTGTGAAGCACCTGTAGCCCGACGGTCGTTGGGCTCGCACTTTCCCTGGAAGAAGCCGGCATTCCGACGGTTGCCATACACACGGATGTCTTCAAACGCCTGGCCGATTCGGTGGCCATGGCCGGCGGCATGCCGACCACGCGCCAGGCCTATGTGCCCCAGCCGCTGGTCGATCGCACCGCGTCCGATCTGCGCGCCTATATCGATGGGCCGGACCCGACCACGGGGCGTCCCTTCATGCAGGAAATGCTTGAGGGCCTGTCCGGTCCGCTCAATGACAATGATCTCAAGGGCCTGTCTTTTGAACGGTCGACCCCGCGTCTGCTGGATGCCGATACGGAAGAAAAATTCCAGCAACGGTTCATGGATGAGCACTGGACCGATTACCTGCCGATCATCCTGCCCACCGAGGAACGGGTGGCCCGC
>CALGIA010000125.1 GCA_937916005.1 uncultured Rhodospirillaceae bacterium | reverse complement strand
GGGTCCGCATCGTTTATTACACAAGCCGTTTATCGCCATAGCTGGTTGCCCAGCCCTTCCAATATAGGGTGATTCGGGGCTAATTTAAAGGCCTGCGAGCCTGAATTATGCTCGGCCTAAACTGTTGAATTATCTGGATTAGTTGGATAAAAGGCCTTATGCGGCAATATCTTGATCTTATGCGCCATGTGCGCGACACCGGCGCGGTGCGGGAAGACCGGACCGGCACCGGCACGCGCAGCGTATTCGGCTATCAGATGCGGTTCGATCTGCAACAGGGTTTTCCCCTGGTCACCACCAAGAAACTCCATTTGAAATCCATCGTCCATGAATTGCTGTGGTTTCTGAGCGGCGACACCAATATTGCCTATCTCAATGCAAACGGCGTCCGGATATGGGACGAATGGGCCGATGACAATGGCGATCTGGGGCCGGTCTATGGACATCAGTGGCGGTCATGGCCGACGCGGGATGGCAGACATATCGATCAGATCGCACGCCTGATCGGGGAAATCCGCACCAACCCCAATTCACGCCGGTTGATTGTCAGCGCGTGGAACGTGGCCGATGTGGACCAGATGGCGCTGCCGCCGTGCCACTGTCTGTTTCAGTTCTATGTGGCCGATGGGAAATTGTCGTGCCAGCTTTACCAGCGCAGCGCCGACATCTTTCTCGGCGTGCCCTTCAACATCGCGTCCTACGCGCTGCTCGCCATGATGGTCGCCCATGTCACCGGGCTGGAACCGGGCGACTTCATTCACAGCTTCGGCGACGCCCACCTGTATGCCAACCACATGGAACAGGCCGATAAGCAACTTGCCCGCACGCCGGCGGCGCTGCCCTCCATGGTGCTGAACCCGGATGTCGGCGATATTTTCGGATTTTCATTTGATGATTTCACGCTCGAAAATTACCAGCCCTTGCCCCATATCTCCGCGCCCGTCGCCGTCTGAAATATCATCATGAGAATTTCATTGATTGTCGCCATGGCGAAAGACCGCACAATCGGGGCCCGCGGCGGACTGCCCTGGCATCTGCCGGGGGATCTGAAGCATTTCAAGACGCTGACCTTCGGCAAGCCCGTGGTGATGGGGCGCAAAACATTCCAATCCATCGGCAGACCCTTGCCGGAACGGCCCAATGTGGTGATCAGCCGCAACGGCATGTTCAAGCCGGCCGGCGTGGCGCTCTGCGCTTCCATCGATGATGCGCTGGATGACGCGGAACGCATGGCCTATGAGGTCGGCGCCGACGAGGTCATGGTGATCGGGGGCGCGCGCGTCTATCGGGATACGCTGGCCGTCGCCAGCCGGATTTATATGACCGAGGTCTTATGCGAACCCCACGGCAATGTCTTTTTCCCGGAACTGAACGCCGATGATTGGGTCGAAACCGAGCGCCGGGATGGACAGCGGGGCGAGGGCGATGATTACGACTATAATTTCGTGACTTTGGATAAAAAACCGCACAAAGGTTAGTGAAATTTTTCTAACCGTTAACAATTTTGCGATAGGTTAGGCTGGGCTTAAAGGATTGAGGGTCGGGTATGCCGGCTGTTTTGTTCAGGAAATTCGCGGGCGCGTTGGTCGCCGCCGCGCTGCTCGTCACCACATCCGGTCCGGCTGTGGCAGGCACGGCTTATGCCATGGGCAATCCGAATGGGCCGAACGGCGGAATGTCCCTGCCCAGGGCCGACCGGGTGGTGGTGCTGAAAGGCGAGCGCAAGCTGGTGCTGATGCGGGGTGATGACGTGCTTCGCATATATCAGGTTGCGCTGGGCCGCTACGCCAAGGGCGCGAAAACCCGGCAGGGCGATGCGAAAACGCCGGAAGGCAGCTACACCCTCGATTACCGCCTCACCCAAAGCGCCTTTCACCGGGCGATCCATATTTCATATCCCAACGAGCGCGACAAGGCTAAGGCGCGGGCGCGGGGCTGGCAGCCCGGCGGCAAGATCATGATCCACGGTCTGGCCAAGAACTGGACCGCGCGCGACCTGAACCATCCCGATCTGGATTGGACCCAGGGCTGCATCGCCGTGACCAACCGCGAGATCGAGGAGATCTGGCGCATGGTGTCGGACGGCACGCCGATCGATATCTATCCGTAAGTTTCCGTAAATTCTGACCGGTCGATACTCAGGCTGGTCGATACAGGGATCCGACCGCCGGACTCCCGTTGCAGGTGGCCCGGCCGCTTTCCACCATGTGCTCCATATGGGCAAAGACCGATCGCGACGCCGCGCCATGCATGGTGTCGGGCAGATGGGTGTACATTCGGCGCACCATATCGGCGATGGTTTCGACGCCGTCTTCCATGCATTGGGTGATTTCGTCTTCGCGCATGCGGCGATGGTCGAGATAGGCCTGAACGAATGATTTGGGACCGTCGATCATCGGCCCGTGCCCCGGATGGTAGACCGTATCGTTACGCTTCAGGCAGATTCCGAGACTGTCGAAATATTCCCGCATATTGCCGTCCGGCGGCGACACGATGGAGGTGTTCCACCCCATGACATGGTCGCCCGAAAAAAGTGCGTTTTCCTCGGCCAGCGCAAAGCAGTGATGGTTAGACATGTGACCCGGCGTATGAACCGCCGACAGGGTCCAGCCATCCCCCGCGAAGCTGTCGCCATCGGAAAGTTCGATGTCGGGCGCGAAATCCTTTTCCCCGGCCTCAATGGTTTTCGCGCCATCTGCAATGGGCCGGGCCCTGGCGCCGATCACCGGCGCGCCGGTGGCATGGGCCAGCGACCGCGCGCCCGGCGAATGATCGGTGTGGGTATGGGTGACCAGGATCTGGCTGATTTTTTCGCCCTTGAGCGCGGCCAGAATGCTTCTTGTGTGAACTTCATCCTCCGGCCCCGGATCGATCACGGCGACCTCGCCCTGTCCTACGATATAGGTGTTGGTGCCGTGCAGGGTGAACGAGCTCGGGTTGTTGGCCACCACGCGGCGGATCAGCGGCGTGATTTGCGCCGGCGCGCCATATTCGAACTCCAGTTCCCGGTTGAACGGGATCGACCCTGCACTCATCGCGACATCCTTCTTTGAATTTTATTATTGAATCACAATTTTGGGCGCTTCGCGACCCGCGCCGGCCCCCGGGCCGACTTTTTCCCATATGGCGTCGGCGATGGCGCGATAGGCCTTGGCGTGGGCGCCTTCCGGGTCGGACACCACGATGGGCCGGCCCGAGTCGGAGGTTTCGCGAATCGCCATGTCGAGGGGAATCTCACCCAGGAAATCCACGCCCATCGCGTCGGCCGCCGCATGGGCGCCGCCGTGATTGAAGATATCCGACCGCTGGCCGCAATGGGGGCAGTTGAAATAGCTCATGTTCTCAATCACGCCCAACACGGGCACATCGACCTTACGGAACATGTTCAGTCCCTTGCGCGCATCGAGCAATGCCAGATCCTGAGGCGTCGACACGATGACCGCGCCGGCCAGGGGCACGCGCTGCGCCATTGTTAGCTGGGCATCGCCGGTACCGGGCGGCATATCGACCACCATTATATCGAGCGGCCCCCAGACCACGTCGCGCATCATCTGTTCCAGCGCGCCCATGACCATGGGGCCGCGCCAGATCATCGGCGTGTCCTGTTCCACCAGAAATCCGATCGACATGGTTTTTACGCCATAGTTTTCCATCGGCAGCAGAACCTTGCCGTCGGGCGATGTGGGCCGACCCTTGATTCCCATCATGGTGGGCAGCGACGGCCCATAGATATCGGCGTCCAGCAGCCCGACCCGGAGTCCGGACGCGGCCAGCGCCAGGGTCAGATTGACGGCCGTGGTCGATTTGCCGACCCCGCCCTTGCCCGACGCGACCGCGACGATGGCGCCGACTTCGGGCAGCAATACATCTGATTTGGGTTGAGCGTGCCCGTGGTCATGATCATGGGCCGAAGGCTGAGAACCATTTTGCCCGCCGCCGGCGGTTTCGGCGGTCAGCACGGCGGTGACCGACAGAACGCCGGGCACATTTTCGACCGCTTTTTCGGCCGCCTTGCGCAGCGGTTCCAGGGCCGCGCCGCGTTCCGGGTCCACTTCGATGGAAAATCCTACATTGCCGCCCTTGACCACCAGCCCGGCAATCATGCCGAGCGATACGACATCGCCATCCCGGTCGGGATCGCGCACGGTTTTGAGCGCCTCCAGGATTTGTCCTTCATTAGGTTGCGCCATACCTTTAAAACCTCTGCTTGATCCACTATCTATGTGGGGTTACGCCGTTGCTGCATTGCGCCACCGCCAAAGCTACCATATAAGGCAGCAAGGCTTTGGAGCAAAGCGTGGTTTCGGCATTATGTCGAAGACAGGGAAACTAATCAGAAAGCGGTGAACTCTCATGCCATGGAAACAACAAGGCGGCGGCGGCGGCGGTGGTGGTCCTTGGGGCAGTGGTGGCGGCAGCGGCGGCGGACCGCAAGCGCCCGACTTTGAAGACATGCTGCGCCAGGGTCAGGATAAACTCAAACGGATCCTGCCCGGTGGATTTGGCGGCGGCCGCGGAATGCTTGTGGTGCTGTTCGTTCTGTTTGGGCTGTGGGCGGCAAGCGGAGTATACCGCGTTCAACCGGATCAACAGGGCGTGGTCCTGCAATTCGGAAAATGGCTGGAGACGACCGACCCCGGCCTGCATTACCATCTGCCAAGCCCGATTCAGACCGTGATTACTCCCTTTGTGACCCGCATCAACAAGATCGAAGTCGGCCTCAGAAGCGTCGGCGCCGGCGGACGCGGCATTCCGGCGCGGGATGTGCCCGAGGAAAGCCTGATGCTGACCGGCGATGAAAATATCGTCGATGTGGATTTCAGCGTGCTCTGGGTCGTCAAGGACGCGAAACAGTTTCTGTTCAACATTCGCGACCCGGAAAACACGGTCAAGGTTGCCGCCGAAGCGGCCATGCGCGCGGTGATCGGCCAGAAACCGATTCTTTCGGCTCTGACCGAGGGACGGGACGAGATCCAGAAAGCCACGCAGCTTCGCGCGCAGAAGCATCTCGATGAATATGGCGCGGGGATCGAAATCCGCGAAATCCAGATGCAGAAAATCGATCCGCCCCAACCGGTGATCGACGCCTTTATCGACGTCCAGCGCGCGGCGGCCGATCTGGAGCGTTTGCGCAACGAAGCCGAGGCCTATCGCAACGACATTCTGCCGCGCGCCCGTGGCGAGTCTGAAAAGGTGATCCAGGCCGCCAACGCCTATAAGGAGCAGATCGTCAACAAGGCCCAGGGTGAAGCCCAACGCTACCAGGCGATTTACGAATCCTACAAGGCGGGCAAGGACGTCACCAAACAGCGCATGTATCTGGAAACCATGGAAGAAGTGTTCGCAGGCACCAACAAGGTGATCATCGATCCCAGCGCCAAGGGCGGGTCGGGCGTGGTGCCTTATCTCCCCTTGCCTGAAATCCAGAAACGACCACGGACGAGCGCGGGAGCGGCGAAATGAATAAAAACAAGCTGACTATCCTCGGTATCGTCATCATCGTTTTGGGTATCGTCGCGTTCAACTCCATATTCACCGTGCATCAGACCAAACAGGTGCTGGTGCTGCAATTCGGCGAATGGAAACGGACAATCAGGGAGCCCGGGCTTAATTTCAAATTGCCCTTCCTGCAGAACATCGTGGAATATGATCGCCGTATCCTGTCCTTCGATCCGCCGGCGGAAACCGTGATCCTGTCCGACCAGAAACGGATGATCGTCGATGCCTTTGTCCGCTATCAGATCGACGACCCGTTGAAATTTTACAAGACCGTGCGGTCCGAGGCGGGCGTGCTGTCGCGGCTGAACGGCGTGGTGGATTCCAGCCTCAGGCGGACCCTCGGCAATGTGACTCTGCTGACGGTGTTGTCCGATGAGCGGATTAAGATCATGGCCAATATCCAAAAAGGCGTGAATGAAGTCGCCCAGCGGTTCGGCATCAATATCGTTGATGTGCGGTTGCGCCGGGCCGATCTGCCCGACCAGGCGGCCCAGGCGATTTACGCCCGGATGCGCTCTGAACGCGAACGTGAAGCGCGTGAAGCCCGTGCCCAGGGGTTTGAGAAGGCGCAACAGATCCGGTCGTCCGCCGATCGCGAACGCACCGTGTTGCTGGCCGAGGCGGAAAAGCAGTCGGAAATCACCCGCGGCGTGGGCGACAAGACGGCGATCAAGATCTATGCCGACGCATACGGCCTGGATCCTGATTTTTATTCCTTCTATCGTTCCATGCAGGCCTATCGCAAGGCCTTCGAGGGGGACGACACCACCATGGTGCTGTCGCCCGACAGCGAGTTTTTCCGCTATTTCGGAAATCTGAGCGGCGGGCCGAAACCGGGACGCAAGTGATCCGTTGCCAACCGATGAATTGCTGATTGCATTGGCGTTGGTTCTGGTGATAGAGGGCGCTCTCTACGCTCTCTTCCCCGACGCCATGAAGCGGATGATGGTGACCGTGGCCGACCAGCCGGGATCGGCGCTGCGTAGCGCCGGCCTGGCGGCCGCGACCATCGGGGTCGGCATTGTATGGTTGCTGCGCCGGTGAATTTCATTCGGGTTAATCACGATTAGTTCAATCGGACTGGCAATTTGGGCACGGAACGCCATATTTGTTCCATAATTCGCGATCATAAGAGCCTCGCGCCCGATGGCCTTGGCGACGTGCTTAGCGCAATGGGGTGCGAATAGTCCGAATGTGAGGAGAAATTTTGTGACGAAAACTGAATTCCGGCCGGCGGGTCGTTTTTCCCGCCGTAACTTGGTCGCCCGCACTTTCGGCGTGTTGATTATTGCAGCAATGCTTGCGCCGTCTGGCCAGGCGATGGCCAAGATGGTTCCGGACAGTTTTGCCGATCTGGCGGCGAAATTGTTGCCGGCGGTGGTCAATATTTCGACGACCCAGGTCGTCAAGCAGCCGCAGTCCGCCCCGCCCCGTCAGGGTCAGGAGCGGGAGCAAGGCCAGGGGCCGCAAGTGGCGCCAGGAGCCCCGTTCGAGGATTTCTTTCGCGAATTTTTCGACCGGCAGCGGCGCGGCGGCACGCAGCGGAAAATGACCTCGCTGGGATCCGGTTTCGTGATTGATCCGTCCGGGCTGGTGGTGACCAATAACCATGTAATCGCCGAGGCCGACGAGATCATGATCACCTTTTCCGACGACCGCAAGCTGAAGGCGAAAGTCATCGGGCGCGATGCAAAAACCGATCTGGCCCTGTTGAAGGTCGAACCGAAAAAACCTCTTGTTTTTGTCAAATTCGGCGATTCGGATGCCGCGCGGGTCGGCGATTGGGTGGTCGCGATCGGAAATCCGTTTGGGCTCGGCGGCACGGTTACCGCCGGGATCGTTTCGGCCCGTCACCGCGATATCAATTCCGGCCCTTATGATGACTTTATCCAGACCGATGCATCGATCAACCGGGGCAATTCGGGCGGGCCCATGTTCAACATCAAGGGTGAGGTCGTGGGCGTCAATTCGGCAATCTATTCGCCATCGGGCGGCAGCGTCGGGATCGGGTTCGCGATTCCGTCCAACCTGGCCAAACCGGTCATCGCCCAACTCAGGAAATTCGGCAAGGCCAAGCGCGGTTGGCTCGGCGTCAATATTCAGAGCGTGACCAAGGAAATCGCCGAGGGTCTCGGGCTGACGGAAGCCACCGGCGCGCTGGTCGCCAACATCACCGCGAACAGCCCGGCGGCGAAGGGCAAAGTGGAAATCGGCGACGTGATCCTGACCTTCGACGGCAAGAAAGTCGGCATGATGCGCCGTCTGCCCCGTATCGTGGCCGAGACAAATGTCGGCAAGCGGGTCATGGTCGAAGTCTGGCGCAAAAGCAAAAAGATAAAGCTGGAAATCCTCCTCGGTGAATTTCCGGAAGCCCCGCAAACGGCAGCAGCCGTTGAAAAGGACACCCCCAGGAGCAAACCCCAGGCGCCCGTAATTATAAAACCCCTGGGCCTGGCGCTGGCAACTCTAACGCCCGATCTGCGCGAAAAATACAAGCTGGACGAAGCCGTCAACGGGGTCGTTGTCATCAATGTGGATGAAGGCGGGGCGGCGGCCGAAAAGAGTATTCGCCCCGGCGATATCATCCGCAAGATCGGCCCGGAACATGCGCCCGTCACCAATCCGTCACAGGTCAAAAGCCACGTGGACAAAGCGCGTGAGAACAAGATGAAAAGCATCATCATCCTGCTTGAACGTGGCGGCAGCACGCGGTTTGTCGGTCTCAAGCTGGAAGAAAGCTGACCGGGCGGAAGATCGGCGCTTCCCGCGGCAACATCGTGGTTGTCGCGGGGCCGACCGCGAGCGGAAAATCCGCCCTCGCCCTCGCCATCGCTGAAAAGTTTTCCGGCGATGTGATCAACGCCGATTCCATGCAGCTCTATCGTGAATTGCGTCTGATCACCGCGCGGCCCGATGACGCGGCCCTGAGTCGCGCACCCCATCGGCTCTATGGCGTGCTGCCCGCGTCGGAGCGGTGTTCCGCCGGACGATGGGTGTCCCTGGCATTGGCGGAAATCGCCGACACACTGGCGCAAGGCCGGCTGCCCGTGGTCGCCGGCGGAACCGGGCTCTATCTTCGCGCCCTGATGACCGGCTTGTCGCGCATTCCATCGGTGGCCGCGCCATACCGGAATGCGGCGGAGCGCCGCTTCGAAGATATCGGCGCCGCCGCCTTCCATGCCGAACTGGCTGGGATAGACCCCATCGCGGCCGGGCGGATTTCTCCCAATGACCGGCAGAGGATGGTTCGCGCGCGCGAAGTTTTCGATGCCACCGGGCGGACATTGTCCGGCTGGCAGCGCGAACCGCCTGAAAATGCCGGGCAGGGATATCAATTTGCCACAATATTGCTGGCGCCGCCCCGGGCGGAACTCTACGCCGCAATCGATTCCCGGTTTGCGGCAATGATCGAGGCCGGCGCCATGGATGAGGCGCGGAATTTCGCTCAACTCCGGCTCGATCCGGATCTGCCCGCCGCCAAGGCCATCGGATTGCGCCCGCTGATGGCCCATGTGGCGGGCGAAATCCCGTTCGCACAGGCCCAGGAGCTGGGCCAGCGCGAATCCCGGCGCTATGCCAAACGGCAGGGAACCTGGTTCAGACATCAGATAATTTCAAATATTACCCATGATACGAAATTAATAGAAAGCAATGATGACAAAATCTTTTCATTTATTAGCAATTTTCTGTTGACCACGACCTCATGACCCTATATTTTGCGCTCCGTCGCGTCGGAAGTCGCCCGTCGTGGCAGGGATTCAGCCGGGTTCGGCCGCAAAAAGGCTTTCTCCGGCAAACAGACCGGCCCCGTTTGGGCCGGTTTCATTTGCGCCCGACCATATGGCGCTTTCGAGGAGACCCTTCGTGGCGAAGATCAGTGCGGCCGGACAGAAAAAGACCGGCTCAGATATGGCAGGTCAACAGATGACCGGCTCGGAAATTCTACTCAAGGCCATGATCGACCAGAGCGTCGACACCATATTCGGCTATCCGGGCGGCGCGGTTCTGCCGCTCTATGATGCGTTATTCGCCGAAAATGCCCTTGACCATATCCTGGTGCGCCAGGAAGGTGGCGCGGTGCATATGGCCGAAGGCTATGCGCGTTCGACCGGCAAGGTCGGCGTCGTGCTGGTGACGTCGGGCCCGGGGGCGACCAATGCCGTGACCGGCCTGACCGACGCGCTGATGGATTCCATTCCGCTGGTCTGCATCACGGGCCAGGTCCCGACCCATCTGATCGGCAATGACGCGTTCCAGGAAGCCGACACCACGGGCATCACGCGCCCTTGCACCAAGCACAATTACCTGGTCAAGGACGTCAATGATCTTGCACGGATCGTGCATGAGGCCTTCTACGTCGCGCGTAGCGGCCGTCCCGGTCCGGTCGTGATCGATCTGCCCAAGGACGTCATGATGGCCATGGGCGATTACCAGGCGCCGGACAATACGATGCACCGGACCTATCGGCCGGCCGTCAAGGGCGACAACGCGGCAATCGATGAGGCCATGAAGGTCATCGCCAACGCCAGGCGCCCGGTTTTTTACTGTGGCGGCGGGGTCATCAATTCCGGCCCCGCGGCGTCGAAATTGCTGACGCGCCTGATCCACCTGACCGGCTATCCGGCGACGCTGACCCTGATGGGGCTCGGTGCGTTCCCGGGCGAGGACAAGCAGAATTTGGGCATGCTGGGCATGCACGGCACCTATGAAGCCAATCTTGCGATGCATGAATGCGACGTGATGATCAATATTGGCGCGCGTTTTGATGACCGCATCACCGGGCGGTTGGATGATTTTTCACCGGGCTCGGTCAAGATCCACGTCGATATCGATCCGTCGTCGGTCAATAAGAACGTTGCCGTGGATATCCCCATCATCGGCGATGCGGCCAGCGTGCTCGATCGCATGGTCAAGACCTGGAAGGTCAAGAATTACAAGCCGAACGCCAAGGCGCTGAAACAATGGTGGTCGAAGATCGATACGTGGCGCGCGCGCGATTGCCTGCGATATAAACAGTCCGGCACGATCATCAAGCCGCAATACGCCATCGAACGGCTTTATGAAAAAACTCGTGGCAAGGACGTCTATATCACCACCGAGGTCGGCCAGCACCAGATGT
>CALGIA010000124.1 GCA_937916005.1 uncultured Rhodospirillaceae bacterium | reverse complement strand
GTTTCGATGCAACCGCACTGGACCGCAGGGGTCGCACAGGGCAAAATCAACTGGACCAATTTCTGGAAAGGCCTCCATGACCGACGAACGACCCCGCGTAACCGCCGAAGCGCTGACCAAATGCGCGTGCGCCATATTTGAAGCCGCCGGGCTCAGCATCGACGATGCGGCCAAGGTTGCCGAAGTATTGGTCTGGGCCAATCTGCGCGGCGTCGATTCCCACGGGGTAATCCGCCTGCCCCGCTATCTGGAAATGATCGAATACGGCCTGATGAACCCCAAGCCGGGCATCCAGATCCTGCGAGAAACCCCGGCGACCATCGTGATCGACGCCGACCGGGCCGCCGGTGCGGTCGGCATGAGCAAGGCCATGGAACATGCGATTTTCAAGGCCAAAAATGTCGGTATCGGCTGGGCGCTGCTGCGCAAATCTACCCATGCGGGCGCCATCGGCTATTTCGCCCGCATGGCGTCGGACGCCGACATGATCGGGATGTGCATTACAACATCCCTGCCCAACATGGCCTATCACGGCGCGCGCGGCTCGGGCGTGGCGACCAGCCCGATTGCCATTTCCGCGCCCGGGTTGGAACACGCGCCCCTGACCCTCGACATGGCGACCGGCATCGTGTCGTTCGGCAAGCTGGCCGTTGCGCGCCATTCCAACCAGCCGATCCCGGAAGGCTGGGCGCTGACCTCGGAAGGCGAACCCACCACCGACGCCGCGACCGCCGCCATTCCCCTGCCGCTGGGCGGGCCGAAGGGGTCGGGCCTGGCGCTGATGTTCGAATGCCTGACCAGCCTGCTGGTCGCCAACCCGCTGATCGCGCCCGATATCTCCGCCCCGCCCCGCGGCAAGCGTCACAATCAGAATGGCCTGTGCATGGCCATCGACATCGCCGCCTTCATGGATCCGGAGGAATACAAGCGGAGCGTCGACGAAACCATCGCCGCCCTGAAATCCCTGCCCGTATCCGACGATGTGGACGAAATCCTGGTGCCCGGCGAACGGGGCGACCGGGAATTGCTGGCGCGGGAACGCGACGGTATCCCGATCGCGCCCGGAACCTGGAAGGCGCTGGAACAAGCCACCGCGAATTTGGGCGTGACCATGCCGGAGACTCTGTAAAAAACAACAAGACACATGAAATCTCATCCCCTTCAAACTGGGGAGAGTTACCTTAGGGAAGGAAACAAACCATGAGCTCGAAATCAGATCGTCTGATGAAACGCTGGCAGGACCAGCGCTGGCTCCTCGACACTGTAATCCGCACCGTCGGCATGGAATGGGACCAGGCGCGGCTTGCCTATATGGGCGCGCCGGGCGGCGGCGAAGCGGTGATGGAAATGCGCATGGTCGGCGCGCGGGTGAAGAAGGCGGCCGATATCGACCGGGAATTCGTGCGCGCCGCCAAGCGCCGCCAGGCCCGCGCCGAAGCCTATGAGGCCGAAGGCCGTTTGATTGCGGCGGGCGAGAACTACTTCATCGCGATGCTGCTCTGGGCCTCGGCGCGCTGGCCGATCTTCGAAGCCAGCGACTGGTTGATCGAGCTCGAGGAGCACATGAACCACTGCTATGAAAAATATATCCCCTATGCGGCCCATCCCATCGAGATCGTGAAGATCCCCATGGTGTGCCCCGACGGGGTGACCCGCTCCATGCCGGCCTATCTGCATCTGCCGCGCAAGCCGGAACCGGGCGAGAAATTCCCCTGCATCCTGTCCATCGACGGCATGGATGCGTGCAAGGAAAACATGGTCGCCATGTATGGAGACACCATGCTGAACCGGGGCATCGCCGTGCTCGCCATCGACGGGCCGGGCCAGGGCGAATGCTGCACCATCCCGATCCAGGTGACCGCCACCAACCATCAGGACGCGGCCCTGGCCGCTTTCGGCTTTCTGGAAGGTCACCAGCACATCGACACGGACAATATCTGCGTCAAGGGCGTCAGCTTCGGGACCTATTTCGGCACCCATGCGGCCGCCGCGCTCGGCGACCGCATCAAGGGCGCGGCCGTTACCGGCGTGTGTCAGGAACCGGGCTGCAACACCATCTTCAACATGGCGAGCCCATCCTTCAAGCTGCGCTTCATGTTCATGTCCGGCTATGAAGACGAAGACCAGTTCGACGAATTCATCAAGGGTTTCGATCTGCGCACTATCGCGGGCGACATCAAGGCACCCTACATGGTCATCGGCGGTGAAGACGACCAGCTCAGCCCCATCGAACATACATACGAGCTGTTCACCCACGTCACGGCGCCCAGGAAGCTGGTCGTCTATGAAGGCGCCAATCACGGCCTCAACGAAGGCATGTCCGTGGCGCTGGGCGAAAACCGGAACACCCTGATGGGCGACTGGTTCGCCGACCGCTTCGCCGGGAAGAAAATGAAGTCCGAAAAGATATATGTGGATGCGGTCGGACGGGCGACCAGCGAGGAGTTTTAGGGGGGACGACTACTCGCCAGGCGATATTTACCGTTTCGCCTTCCGCCCGTAATAGGCCGCCAACCACTTATCGGCCTGGCTTATCGCCTCGTCAAACTGCGCCGGCGTCATTTTCTTTTCCGTTAAATAGAGAAATCTCCTAACTTCGTTCCGTTTTTTTCCCTTCTGAAGGAATCCGGCGGCAAGAAAAAACCATTTGTAGGCTTGGACAAAATCTTGCCGAGTGCCCTTACCCATGGCGTACATCGTACCGAGATTTGACTGGGCGGGAGCGTAGCCCTGTTCGGCGGCTCGTCTGAACCAATCTACCGCCTGGACGTCATCCCGTTTGACCACTTGCCCCGTGGCATAAATTACGGCCAGGTTGTGCTGGGCTTCGGCATGGCCTCCTTCGGCCGCGCTCCGATACAAGCGCCAGGCGCGGACATTGTCCCGTGAAACACCCGTACCTTGTTCATACATGATGGCGAGATTAAATTGCGAGGGCGAATCGCCCTGCCGCGCGGCTTTTTTATACCATCGCGCCGCCTCGACATAATCTTGATCGACTCCATGACCTTTGTCGTACATAAGGCCAAGAAGGGCTTGGGAGCGGGCATGTCCTTGCCCGGCGGCTTTCCGGAACCAACTCGCCGCCTGCAAGCGGTTCCGGGAAACGCCTTCGCCGTTGAAGGTCATGAGGCCAAGTTTGTATTGGGCCGAAACATTGCCTTGATCGGCGGCCTTTCTGAACCAAATCGCCGCCTGAGAGACGTCCTTCTGAACCCCCTGGCCCTTTTCGTACAACAGACCGATATTGATCTGAGAATCTGTGTCGCCCTGCTCGGCCGCCTTTTCAAACCAGTATGCAGCTTGCCGGTTGTCCTTCGGGACGCCCCGCCCTCTGAAATACATAGAACCAAGCCTGGCTTGAGCGCTACGGAATCCGTATTTAGCTGATTTTCGGTACCAATGGACGGCCTGGACATCATCTTGAGGGACGCCATGGCCCTTGAAATACATAATGCCGAGGTTGTATTGAGCCTGAGCATGGCCTTGCCTCGCCGCCATTCCCAACCACTCGGCCGCCTGAACAAAATCCTTATCGACCCCGTCGCCTCTGATATACATGACGCCAAGTTCGTATTGAGCAAACGGGTCGCCTTGCTCAGCCAGAGTCTTCCGATCTTGGACTGTAATGCCGCGTTCTACGGCCGCGTGCCCTTCCCCAAAGCCCATCCACCACGAAGCATTGGCTATAAAGAAGAACAGAAGGGCTTTAGTAGCAAAGTTCCACATGATGCAACCAATACGACTATTCTGCGCGTTAAATGTCAATCAAATAATTCAATCCTCCTTGGTAGGGTTAAAACCTCCGCAATACCCACAGCGCAAGCATCATCGACCGGTTCCCCCGGCCCCGGTCGACGGCTGGGCTCATCATGTTGGTAGGAAATTGTTTCCTCCCCGGGAAGCGGTGAAGAAATTGTTTCCTCCCCGGGAAGCGGTGAAATCGTGCACCTGGAAAGATGTTTGAGTAAATCCCGGATTGGCGCGCGTGCATCGGGGTGGTACCAAAGAACTGTGCATTTCCGCCCCAGGAGGGGAAGGAAAGCAGGTAGGGAGCAGGACATGACGGACGAAATCATCATACACGGCGGGACGGTGGTCGACGGGTCGGGCGCGGCCGGGATTCGCGCCGATGTGGCGGTCCGCGACGGGCGCATTGTGGCGGTGGGAACGGACATGGCGAATTCGTCCGCGCGGGTGATCGAGGCCGATGGCAGGATCGTTGCCCCCGGGTTCATCGACATCAAGACTCATTCGGACTGGACCCTGCCCCTGATGCCCCAATGCGAGAGCAAGGTGCGCCAGGGCGTGACCACGGAAGTGATCGGCCATTGCGGGTTTTCCTGCGCGCCGGCCCTGCCGGGCAAGGCCGAGGCGCTGGCCGAGTATCTCGGCCCCAGCGCGCCGTGGCTGACCTTCGTGGAAACCAACTATGCGGATTACGCCGCCAATTTTCCGGCGACGTCGGCCAACAGGGTGATGCTGGTCGGCCATAACACGCTGCGGCTGATGACCATGGGGATGGAGGACCGTGCGCCGGAACCCGCCGAACTGGATCATATGAAAGCCCTGCTGGAAGACGCGCTGGCGGCCGGAGCGTTCGGCATGTCGTCGGGGTTGTTCACCGCGCCGGGTTCCTATTCGGAAGGCGAGGAGCTGGTCGAGCTGGGCGCGGTCCTGAAACGCCATGACGCGCTGTACTTCACCCACCTGCGCGATGAATCCAACCGGGTTTATGAGGCGGTGGACGAAGCCACCGAGTTCGGCGAACGCACCGGCGTTCATGTCCAGATCGTGCATATCAAGCTGTCGGGCATGGATAATTGGGGCGGCGCGGACAAGCTGATCACCCAATTGCGCGATGCGCGGGCGCGCGGCGTGAAAATCGATTGCGACCAATACCCCTATGTGGCGGCGTCCAACCCGCTGAAAAACCTGATGCCGAGCTGGCTGCAGGAAGGTGGCGTCGACGCCATGCTGGACCGGCTCGGGCAGCGCGATGTGCGCGACCGGATCCGTGCCGAAATCGACGACCGGGGGCTGAATAATTTCGGCCGCATCCCCGATTGGGACGCGATCCGCATCTCCATCTCGCCCAACCAGCCGCCCGGCTATGCCGGGCGCACCATGGGCGATATCGCGCGCGAGCGCGGCGCGGACCCGTTCGAGACCGTGCTGGATTATATCGTCGAGGATCGCGGCCAGTCCCGGGTGCTGGTCAGCTCGATTTCGGAAGACGACGTGCGGGCCTTCGTGCGCGACGGCGATGTGATGGTGGGTTCGGACGGCAACTCGGTTGCGCCCTACGGCACCACCGGACAAGGCAAACCCCATCCCCGGTTCTACGGCACCTTCGCCCGCATCCTCGGGCAATATGTCAGGGACGAAAACCTGCTGCCCATCGAGCGCGCCATCTGGAAAATGACCGGCGCGCCGGCCCGCGCCCTGGGCATAACGGATCGGGGACAGATCAAGCCGGGCATGGCGGCCGACATCACAATTTTTGATCCGGACACCATCGCGGAAAAGGCCACCTACCAGGACCCCCATCAATATGCGGTCGGCGTGGACCACGTCCTGATCAACGGCCAGCCGGTGATCGTCAACGGCGAACATACCGGCGCGCTGCCCGGTGAAATGCTGCGCCGGCGTTAGAACCACTGGTTTCCAACCGTCCGGAATGGCAGGATGCGCCCGCCGGAAAAGCCGGTGACGCCAATGTAACGCCAATGTAACGCCAATAAGGGCCGGATATGAAAGACGACACGATCATCACCACCGCCGGGCGCGATCCGAAGAACAATTTCGGTATTGTGAACCCGCCGGTTTATCACGCCTCGACCATCGTTTCGGAAACCGTCGCCGAGCTGCACGACAAGCGCGACAAACGCTGGGAACCCGGCGTTTACACCTATGGCCGCCAGGGAACCCCGACCACCGAAGCGCTGGAACAGGCCATGGCCGCCGTCGAAGGCGGTTGGCGCGGCATGACGGTGGCGTGCGGGCTGGCAGCCATCAACGCCGCCATGCTGGCCTTTCTGAAATCAGGCGATCATGTGTTGATGGTCGACAGCACCTATGGTCCGGCGCGTAATTTCTGCAACAATTTCCTGGGCCGGTTCGGAGTCGAGACCACCTATTACAATCCAAATATCGGCGCGCGCATCAAGGATCTGATCCAGGACAATACGAAGATCGTCTACACGGAATCGCCGGGCTCCCTGACCTTCGAGGTCCAGGACATCCCGGCCATCGCCGCCGAAGCCCACAAGCGCGGCGTGGTGGTGATCATGGACAACACCTGGTCCGCCGGGCATTA
>CALGIA010000123.1 GCA_937916005.1 uncultured Rhodospirillaceae bacterium | reverse complement strand
CGCATGGAGGGTACGCAGGCGCTGTCCCATCACCTCAATGTTTTCGTGCGGATACCCGAACTGTGGGCCCATCACGACAAGGGGAAAGCGGCGTTCCATTTCATGATCGGCCGTGACGGACTCCTCACCAGCCTGATCGAACTGGATGGCAAGGATCTGTGGCGTCTCAACATCAATCAGCAAATGACCCCCGTTCCGCTGGAAGAAAGCGAAATCGAAGCGATCTTCGACCGGGTGATCGGCCCCGACATTCCCCACGAGATCATTTCGGTGCTGCCCTGGACATGCCGCGGCATCGTGGCCGACCGATACCGTCAGGGGCCGGTTTTCCTGGCCGGCGACGCGGTCCACCAACACAGCCCCGCCGGCGGTTTCGGAATGAATACGGGGATGGGCGACGCGTTTGATCTGGGCTGGAAACTGGCGGCGATGATCGATGGGTGGGGCGGTCCCACCCTGCTGGACAGCTACGAGGCGGAGCGACGCCCGGTCGCCGCCCACGTGGTCGCCGTCGCCACGGAAAATGCCGGAACCTCCTATGAGGTCAAACATCTTGACGCCATCAACGACGCAACCCCTGAAGGCGCCGCGGGCCGCCGGGAATTGAACGACCGGATTCTTCGCCAAAAGCCCTCGCAGTTTATTTCCGACGGCATCGCGCTCGGCTATTGCTACGATGCCTCGCCCATCATCGTGCCGGACGGATCACCGTCCCCCGGGGACAGCGTGGCGATATATGTGCCGACCACCTATCCGGGGTCGCGCGCGCCCCATGCATGGCTTTCCGAAAACAGATCGACCCTTGATCTGTTCGGCGAGGGGTTCGTTTTACTGAGTTTCGGTGTGTCCGGCGACGAAACATCCGGATTGGAAGAAGCCGCGGCCCAACGCGGCGTACCGCTGGAGATCGTCTCTATCGACGACAGCGACATCGCCCAGCTCTACCAGCGACGCCTGGTCCTGGTCCGCCCCGACGGTCATGTGGCGTGGCGGTCGGATAATGCGCCCGACGACGCCCTAGCCATCATCGACACCGTCCGTGGGTAGGGTTGCCGACTTGCCGCAAGCGGCGTCAAATGCCAGCATGCATATAGATAACCAATAGATAGCCAAACAAAAGGAACCAAGATGTCGCTTCATGCCGTTGCAGACAGCACGAATGTCCGCGATCAGGTCAGCGCCGAGGAATGGCAGGCGCGGGTGAACCTTGCCGCCGGTCATCGGGTACTGGCCCATTATGGGGTCAATGACATGACCTATAACCATTTCAGTCTGCGCGTCCCGGGCGAAACCAACCAGATGCTGGTCAAGCCGACCGATGAGATGTTTTGCGAAGTCACGGCATCGTCGATCCATAAATTCGACTTCGACGGCAATCCGATTGCCCCCCATGACGGCCCACACTGCAAGGGCGGCGCGTTGATCCTTCATGCGGGGCTATTGCGGGGGCGGCCCGACCTCGACGCGGTGCTTCACACCCACACGCCCAACGTGATGGGCGTGTCGGCGCACAAGTTAGGGCTGTTGCCAATCAGCCAGCACGCCATGCGGTTTTACGGTGAGCTGAAATATCACGAGTTCAAGGGCTTTGAATTCGAATCCGCCATGACCGATCGTGTGATGGTCGATCTGGATGGCGGCCGCTATGCCTTGCTGCGAAATCATGGTTCGCTGATCTGCGGCAATTCAGTGGCCGAATGTGTTGTCAATCATCACTGGCTGGAAATGGCGTGTCAGGCCCAGGTCGCCGCGCTCTCGGCCGGCGATGGGAACTACATCATCCCCGCGCCGGAAGATTGCGAGTACGCCCATCAGCAATTCATGGATGCGGGTAGTTTTTTGAACGGGGACAAGGATTGGGCCGCTTGTATCCGTCTGGCGGACCGGCTCGACCCTGGTTACAAGGAATAGGGAAAGGGTTTAGCCCTTATCGCGCATCAGGCGGGCTTTCTGGCGGTCCCAGTCCCGCGACTTATCCGCCTGGCGCTTGTCATGTTTCCGTTTGCCCGCGGCGATGCCGAGTTCCACCTTGGCCATGCCGCGCTCATTGAAGTAAATCTTCAACGGCACCAGCGTTATGCCTTCCCTCTGGACCGCCATCAGGAGCTTGTCGATCTGACGGCGGCGCAACAGCAGTTTTCGCGGACGGGCCGGTGCGTGGTTGAACGGTCCGGCCTGCTTGTATTCGGGGATATGGGCGTTAAGCAAAAATATCTCATCGCCATCTGCCTTGGCGAAGGATTCACTAATGGTGGCGCGGCCAAGGCGCAGGGATTTCACCTCGCTTCCGGTCAGCATGATTCCGGCTTCGAGCGTATCTTCAATCGTGTAGTTGTGCCGCGCCTTCCGGTTCTGTGCCGCAATGCGGTTTGGGCCATCGGGCGCCTTCTTCTTGGCCATATAATTCTTAGTTCAAAAGTCCGGCGGACCGCATCGCCACTTCGACCTTTTTCTTCGAACTATCCGCAATCTCGCACAATGGCAAGCGGGTATCGGGGCTACATTTACCGAGCAGGCTGGCGCCGTATTTCACCGGCCCCGGATTGGATTCGCAGAACAAATCGACATGCAGCGGCATCAGACGTTCATTGAGACTCTGCGCGGCCTTGATGTCGCCATCGCGCCAGGCGGCCTGAAAATCGGCCATTTCCTTGGGCGCAATATTCGCGGTCACGGAAATGCAGCCCACGCCGCCCTGGGCAAGGAACCCAAGCTGCGTGATGTCCTCGCCGGAAAGCTGGCAGAAATCTTCGCCGCAGGCGAGCTTCTGGGCGGTCGCGCGCGACACATCGGCCGTCGCGTCCTTGACCCCGATGATGTTGGGCAGTTGGGCGCATCGCGCCATGGTCTCGGGCAACATGTCGATCACGCTGCGGCCGGGAATATTATAGATGATGATAGGGATATCGACCGCGTCATTCAGAGCCTTGTAATGGCGAAACAGACCTTCCTGGGTCGGTTTGTTGTAATAGGGCGTCACCACGAGAGCCGCATCCGCGCCGGCATCCTTCGCGTGGCCGGTCAACATGATCGCCTCTTCGGTGGAGTTGGAGCCGGTTCCGGCGATCACGGGAACGCGCCCCTTGGCCACGCCGACGCAGATTTCCACGACCCGCATATGCTCATCATGGCTGAGCGTCGGCGATTCGCCGGTGGTGCCGCACGGCACAAGCGCATTGGTGCCCTGTTCGATTTGCCAATCGACAAAACGCTCAAAAGCTTTCTCATCGACCCCGCCGTTGCTGAACGGCGTTATCAATGCACAGATGGACCCGCTGAACATGGCCCCTCCTCTCAAATTACCTGACTGAATTAAATATCTTCAACCGGCACAGTAACGCCGCTTACCAGACCGGGCAAGCACTAGGAAGAAAGCCAAAAAAGATGATTGCAAGAGTTTGTTAACCACAAACCAGTCATGTATTATCCTTATGAGATTACGGCTCCTTCTTATGTGCGGGGTAATGGCTTGAAGCTGGCCGCCGCAATTGCAGCCATGCTGGTTTTCGCCGGGGTTTGCGCGCCCGCGTCGGTCGTGGCCGCGCGCGCGCCGCAAATAGCGGATAATCCGATTTCCACCGTCGTCGCGACGGCGAAAACCCTGTCCCGGAAAGAGCGTCAAATCTGGCGTGAGGCGTTCAAATTCGCTGAACACCAGCAATGGAAGCACGCCGACCGGGCTGCCCGCAAGGGCAGAAACAAGCTTCTGCGCAAAACATACCGCTGGTATCGAATGACCCAGCCCCAAACCGATGATTCGTTTCAAAAGATTTCAGCGTTTATCGCGGCAAACCCGGATTGGCCGCATCAACGCGATCTCGCCCGCCGGGCGGAAGAAGCCATGACTGTGGCCACTCCACGCGCCGAAATTCTCGCCTGGTTCAACAAACACCCGCCGCTGACCACGGATGGCGGGATCATGCTGGGAATCTCGCTAATCGGGTCTGGAGAACGGGCGGAAGGCGTGGCCGTGCTTCGAAATACCTGGGTAGAAGGCAATTTCGGCCGCCATCAAAGCAGTCGCTTTTACAAACAGTATCGCAAATATCTTCGCGGCGAAGATCATCGCGACCGCCTGGATCGTCTGCTGTGGGATCGGCGATACAACCAGGCGCGGCGCATGATGAGCCTGGTGCCCAAGAACGATCAGATTCTTGCCCAGGCCCGAATGCGGCTCAGACTGTTTCGGGGCGGCGTCGATTGGGCGCTCCGCCGGATCCCGGAAAATCTGCGGCGAGATCCCGGGTTGCTTTATGAGCGCGTGAGATGGCGGCTGCGCAAGAAACGGCTGGACGGCGCGGTAGATATACTCTCCAACCCACCCAAGAATCTCGTGCGACCGGAAATATGGTGGCGCGAGCGTTCCCGCGCCGTGCGTCCGCTGCTGGCCCAGGGCCGCGCCAAGGAAGCGTATCGCATTGTCCGCGAGCACGGGCTGAATGCCGGCCGGGAATTTGCCGAGGCCGAATGGCTGGCGGGCTGGATCGCCTTGCGGTTTCTCAACCACCCCGCCGACGCCCAACGCCATTTCGAGCGCATGGGTGACGCGGTCCGCTATCCGATCAGCCGGGCTCGCGCCGCTTATTGGGCCGGTCGCGCCGCCGAAGCCGGCAGTGACCAAAACGGGGCCCGGATCTGGTATGCAAAGGCGGCATCCCATGACGCTACCTATTACGGCCAACTCGGCGCGGACCGCGGCGGATCCGTGATCCGTCCCATGTCGATGGCGGAACCCACCCCGGATACCGCCTCAATCAAGCGATTCAATAATTCAGAATTGGCCCGCGCGGCGGTTTTTCTGAACGTGCTGGGACGCGACAAGCTGGTCCGCCGTTTTATCCGCAGACTGGCCCGGACATCGAAGAATGCGAGCGACAAGCTGCTGGTGGGCCGCCTGGCCCGCGCGCTGGACCGTAGCGATTTGGGTGTCGGGGTCGCGCGCCATGCTTATCGCGTCGGTATCGCACTGCCCTCACTGGGCTATCCTGTAATCGAGATGCCCAACGGGGTTCCGGAACGGGGACTGCTGCTGGCTCTGGCCCGGCAGGAAAGCAATATGGACCCCCTGGCGAAAAGCCGGGCCGGCGCGCTCGGCCTCATGCAGTTGATGCCCCGGACGGCGCGGGAGGTGTCCCGGAGCCTGCGGATTCGTTATTCCCGGGCCCGTTTGACGCGGGACACTTCCTACAACATCAAACTCGGCCGGGCTTATCTCAGAGGCCTGCTTGAAAAATTCGATGGATCCTACGTTCTGGCCATTGCGTCCTATAACGCCGGCCCCAATGCGGTAAGAAGCTGGATGAAAAAATCCGGCGACCCGCGATCCGCCAAATTCGACACCATCGACTGGGTCGAAATGATCCCGTATCCGGAAACCCGCAACTACGTCCAACGGGTGCTGGAAAATCTCCAGGTATATCGCCAGCGCCTCGGCGAAACCCGGTTGGTGCGTTCGCTCGAGACAGATCTGGCCCGCTGACCATTCGACAAATACTATCCACCTGATCCCGTCGCGATGCTATATCTGCATCAACTCACGACAGACGGGGACACTGGCATGGCCGAAAACATATTTTCTGACATCGGCGCCTGCGCCTTCGACGCATACGGCACGCTGTTCGATGTCCATTCAGCGGTAAATGCCTGCCGTGACGACATCGGCGATGATGCGGACAGGCTTTCCGAATTGTGGCGCCAGAAACAGCTTCAATATACCTGGCTCCGAAGCCTGATGAAGCAGCACGAGGATTTCTGGCAGGTCACGGGCGATGCGCTCGATTACGCCATGGGCGCGACCGGCACAACGGACATGGCGTTGCGCGCCCGCTTGATGGAACTCTATCTGAGGCTGGATGCGTATCCCGATGTGGTCGAAACGCTGGAACGCCTGAAGGCGGCCAAGATGAAAACGGCGATCCTGTCCAACGGTTCCATGACCATGCTCATCGCGGCGGCCAAAAGCGCCGGCATTTTTTCCCTGCTGGACATGATCCTGTCGGTCGATCAGGTCGGCGTGTTCAAACCCGACCCCGCCGTCTATCAACTGGCGGTCGATAAGTTGAAGCTGCCGGCATCGCAAATCAGCTTTCAGTCGGCAAATGGCTGGGATGCGCATTGTGGCGCGGCATTCGGATTTCAGGTGGCCTGGATCAACCGGTTCGGTCAACCGGCCGAAAACCTGCCCGGCACGCCACGGGTGGAGTTGAAAAACCTGGCCGCATTACCCAAGCTGCTCGGCCTCTAATACCAAGGATCGCTGATGAAGACCCATAGAGATCGCGTAAGCGGCCCGTCGGGCAGGAGGGAAGTTGCAGGCGATGCGGTGCATCGTCAAAACTTTCCAACGCACTCCGACGGGTCGCATACGCGACCGAAACGGCGGCCTGCCGAGGCTTTCGGACGGCGTCGCGCACGGCTCGCGATGCCCCGCATCGCCACGCCGCACGTTCCTAACCGAAAACCTCGGCAGGCCGTCTCTATAGGTCTTCATCAGCGATCCTTGGTATAACGCATGGGTCCCGGCTCGCCCCTATCCGAGGTCCTGGACGCCCCCGGGATCGCCGACATTAAGGACGCCGCATCGCGGATCAAGGGATATGCCGTCTATACGCCGCTGATAGAATCGCCCGCGATAAATGCGCTGGCCGGAGGCCGGATTTTGATCAAGGCGGAAATGTTGCAGCGGACCGGCGCCTTCAAGTTCCGGGGCGCCTGGAACCGCATCAGCCGGCTCAGTGAAGATGAACTTAAGCGCGGCGTTGTGACCTATTCTTCAGGCAATCACGGCCAGGCGGTCGCCGCCGCGGCGTCTTTGCTCGGCGCGCCGGCAACAATCGTCATGCCCGCGGATGCGCCTTCCATGAAAACCGAAAGCACGCGGCGCCACGGCGCAACGATCCGCCCCTATGACAGGGAGACGGAATCCCGAGAAGACATCTGCCGGGAAATCGCCGGCCGGAACGGGGCCGTTATCGTCCCCCCATTTGACGATCCGCTGATCATTGCGGGCCAGGGGACCGTGGGGCTGGAGATCGCGGCTCAGGCCGCCCTGTTGGACGCGAAGCCCGATATGGCGCTGGTGCCCTGCAGCGGCGGCGGTTTGGTTGCCGGATGCGCGATCGCCCTTACGGAATATTTTCCCGACATTGCAATTCATACGGTTGAGCCGGATGGATTTGATGATACGGCCCGCTCACTTGTCTCGGGGCGTCGCGAAACCAACCACCAGGGCGCTAAAAGCTTTTGCGATGCGCTTCTTGTTCAGACGCCGGGCCGTCTTACCTTCGATATCAATTCGCGGCTATTGGCTGGTGGTCTGGCCGTATCGGACGAAGACACGGCACGCGCGATGGCGGCCGCCTTTGCCCACCTGAAGCTGGTCGCCGAACCGGGCGGCGCGATCGCGCTGGCGGCGGTGTTATCCGGGGCAATAGATTGCCGTGGCAAAACCGTCGTGGTGGTATGCTCGGGCGGGAACGTTGATTCTTCGCTCTATGCGAAGGCGATCAGATAACCGATTGCTTCTTTTCCGCTTCACTGACGACCAGGTTGATTTTGGTGTCAACCTTGCCTTCGCCCTTGAATACGGATGCATCCGCGTGCCGGCAATGACCTTCAAGATGGGCGCCGGGTTCAATGGTCAGGGTCTCATGAACA
>CALGIA010000122.1 GCA_937916005.1 uncultured Rhodospirillaceae bacterium | reverse complement strand
GGCGGTTCTTACCCCGTATGTTCCAAGCATGATGCCCGATGGCGTTGGTAACGGCGTCCCACTTGTATATTCATAGGACCCGCCGGGCTCTATGACCGGCTGTTCGCCGACGACGCCCGCGCCGCGAACTTCCTGAATTCGCCCTATCGAATCTGTGATGCGCCAATACCGGCTCAGCACCTGAACCGACTGAGCGCCCTTGTTATCAATACGCACGTGATAAGCCCACATGAATTGGCTGTCCTCCGGCGATGATTGATCCTCAAGATAGATCGGTTCCACCGAAACGCTTATTTCCTGGGTCGTTGCAGCGTACATGATGCCAGGCCTCCTAATTTACCCGGGTCAGTCAGGACGACCGCGACTATGGCTCTTGATGCTAGTTCGATCACAGTCCATCCAGTAAGCCTATATTCTTCACAGCCACAGTCAACGCATGTTCGGTCGTCGATTACGCCGATGCAAGTGCTTGGGCAATGTCTTCCTTGATATCTTCGATATCTTCGAGCCCCACGGAAAGCCGGACCAAACTGTCACTGATACCCAGCGCCGCTCTATCTTCCGCCGGTAGCCGTTGGTGGGTGGTGGTCGCAGGATGGGTCACCAGGCTTTTGGTGTCTCCAAGATTGTTCGAAATGTCAATCAGGCGGAGGCCATTGAGAAAGCGGAATGCGCGTTCCTTGCCGCCATCGACATCGAAAGTGACGACGGTGCCAAAATCCTTCATTTGCCGTTTTGCAAGCTCGTGCTGTGGGTGGCTTTCAAGACCCGGATAGACCACCCGGGTCAGCCCATCCAGCCCCGATAGAAATGCGGCGGCATTGGCGGCGTTGCGGCAATGCTGTTCGATACGCAGTTCAAGCGTTTCCAGCCCTTTCAGTAGGACCCATGCATTGAACGGGCTCATGGAAGGCCCCGTATGGCGCATGAAGGGTTTCAATACGTTGTCGCAATAATCTTCCGAGCCCAAAATTGCGCCGCCCATGCAACGGCCCTGGCCGTCAATATGCTTGGTTGCGGAATAGACAACGATATCAGCGCCCAGTTCCAGCGGCTTTTGCAGCACCGGGCTTGCGAAAACATTGTCAATGACGACCTTGGCGCCCGCCGCATGGGCCAGTTCGGACACTGCGGCAATATCGATGATGTCGAGGCCCGGGTTGGAGGGCGTCTCAATAAATACACAGGCGGTGGGCCGCCTCAGCGCGTCTTCCCACTGGTTAAGGTCGAGGCCGTCCACGATGGTGGTTTCAACGCCATAGCGCGGCAATATTTCCGTCAGAATATAAAGGCAGGACCCGAATACCGCGCGCGAGCCGACCACATGATCGCCCGCCTTGACCATGCAGGCCATGGACGCGAATACCGCGGCCATTCCGGTGGCGGTGGCGCGGCAGGCCGGGGCGTTTTCAATCAGACACATCCGGTCCTGGAACATATCGACCGTCGGATTGCTGAAGCGGGAATAGATGAAGCGGTCGACACGATCCTTGAAGGCGTCCTCGGCTTCTTCCGCCGCGCCGTAGACATAGCCCGAAGTGGCGAATATCGCTTCCGAGGTCTCCCCAAATTCAGAACGGTTCAACCCGCCGCGCACCATTTGAGTTTTTGGCCGCCAGGAATTCTGAATATCTTTATCTATCTTCATGTAGATCTCCCACGGTTCTGATCAGAACCAAATAAAAACCCCCGGCCATTACGTACCGGGGGGATTTACCCTCCGGCCTTTTAGCGCGATTTTTTACGTGGTCGCAAGCCGGCCGGCCCAAATCTCCACGGTGATCGGATAGTTAGCGTCAATATCGTTCCCGGTCAAGCTTCGGAAAAGTCTCGAAGAATGCCCAAACTGAGAAGGTGAGCACAAGCAACGCGCCAGCCTGGTGTGTCGCGGCAATTTCGATTTGCACCTCGCTGAGCAGCGTAGCGATGCCCAGCCCTGCCTGGCAAATCGCCGCCACCGCCAGTAAAATTGATGCGGAACGGATTCTGCTGAAAGCGGGCGCCCGCACGGCGTGCATCCAGAATGCGATCACAATCAGCAAGAATGTTATCGCCAGAACCCGGTGGGTGAACTGAACCGTTGCCGCATTTTCGAAGAAATTGACCGCCCAGGGGTCGAGTGAGAACATGTGGTCAGGGGCGAAGCTTTCACCCATCAACGGGAAGCTGTTGTATATATGACCCGCATCGAGACCGGCGACAAATGCGCCCCATATTGCGGTCAAAAAGGCCCAGCCCATGATGATGGCAGCGTGGAGTCGCAACGCTCTTATCGCGGTGCTTACGCTGTATCTTCCCCTTGGAGAGAACTGGCCGAGTGCGAGCCAGAGCAGATACAGATAGATGATGATCGCGAGGCCGAGATGGGCGGCGAGCCGGTACTGGCTGACATCGGGCCGGTCGATCAATCCGCTTTTGACCATGTACCATCCCAGGACGCCCTGCCCCCCACCAAGGATGAAGGCGATGATCAGCTTCGGCATCAGGCGGCCATCGACGCGCCGGCGCGCCACGAAATATATGAATGGCGCCAGGAATGCGATTCCGATCGCCCGCCCCCAGACGCGATGACTGAATTCCATCCAGTAAATCGTTTTGAAATCGGCCAGCGTCATCCAGAAATTCACCTTGATGAATTCTGGTGAGTTCTTGTACATTTTAAAAGCGCGTTGCCATGATTCTTCCGACAAGGGCGGAAGGAATCCTGAGACCGGCTTCCATTCGACCATCGACAGCCCGGATTCGGTAAGCCGTGTAACGCCGCCTAAAATCACCATGACAAAAATCATTGAGCAAACGCCAAGCAGCCAGAATCCGATGGAGCGTTGGTCAGTCTTAGTCATGGTAAAATCCAAATTTTCGGATTTATCCGCTGAAATTTGTCGACATGGTTCAACGGATTGTTTCGTCTGTCGTATGTCCGCCGGCGTTTTTGCCCGCGGGCGGAGAAATTCGAATGAGCGTAATCTGGTTGCGCTGCCGACGAATGATTTCAAAGCGGAATTCGTGAAATATGAAAATCTGCCCCACCTCCGGGATGACCTTGGCTTCGTGCAGTACAAGCCCCGCAATGGTTGCGGCTTCCTGATCCGGCAGCCGCCATTCAAATTGGCGGTTGAGGTCGCGGATGGTGACGCTTCCATCGACCAGATATGATCCGTCGCGCTGGGGCCGCACGCCGATTGGGACGACGTCGTGTTCGTCGGAGATATCGCCGACAATTTCTTCCAGGATGTCTTCCAGCGTCACCACGCCCATAAGCGAGCCGTACTCATCAACGACCAGTGCAAAATGTTCCCTTCGGCGGCGGAAGGCCTGAAGCTGTTCCAAAAGCGTTGTGCTTTCCGGAATAAACCAGGGCGGGGTGACGATGCTGTCCAGTGAAAGGGTTTCAATTTCGCCGCGATGTTCGCTTATCGCGCGGAGCAGGGCCTTGGCGTGCAATATCCCGATGATGTTGTCGGGCTCTTCGCGCCACAGCGGTATCCGCGTATAGGGGCTGTCGAGCGCTTGTGCGACGATTTCGCCGGTCGGCAGACCCGCATCTATTGTGGCGATGTCGGTGCGGTGCCGCATCACCATTTCAACCTCGACATCGGCGAGGTCGAAGATACTACGCAACATGGCCCTCTGCTGGCGGCTTTCCGGCCCATCGCCATGTAATTCAATGGCGCCGCGCAGTTCCTCCACTGTCGCGGCCCATTCGTCGGCCTGTTTTTCCCTGACGCCGAACAACCGGAGCATCATCCGGTTAATCGCCTGTATCGTATCCGAAATTGGCGCCAGCACCGCGATGACCACCCGGAGGGTCGGGGCCAGCGCCAATGCCGCCCGGTCGGCATTGCGAAAGGCGTAGGTTTTGGGAACAATCTCTCCGAAAACAAGGATCAGCGCAGTCATGGCCGCTGTGGCGTATACGATACCAGCTTCGCCGTAAGCGGTGATCATCAGGCTGGTCGCCAAGGCGGACGCCAGAATATTCACCAGATTATTGCCGAAAAGAATGGCCGCGATCATGCGGTCGCGGTGGCCACGTATCTCGTTGACCAGTTTTGCCCGCCTGTCCCCATTGTTCTCAAGCTGGTGCATCCGGGGCCGGGACGCCGCCGTGAATGCGGTTTCCGAACCCGAGAAAAACCCGGATAGCAGCAACAGGACGGCGATTCCGCCCAATGCGATGACGTTTACCGTATCCATAGGTCAGTTCTGCCTTCGGCGGGAAGATTGTTTCATGAGTGTCTTGAGATGTGCCATCAGGCAGCTATCGCGGTTTCCAATAATTCGGCGACTTTGCGTTCATCGATATTTTCCGCGACGAATGCATCGCCGATGCCTCGCGCCAATATAAATCGAAGTTTGCCGTCCTTCACTTTTTTGTCCTGGCGCATATGGTCGAGCAATGCGCCAGGATCGGCAATCTTCGCGGAAATATCGCTTATTTTCGTCGGAAGCTTGATCGTTTCAAAATGCCGGCGCACCGTTGCAACATCCTCAAATGGGCAAAACCCCAGTTCCGCTGAAAGCTCAAACGCCAAAAGACAACCGATGGCGACAGCTTCTCCATGTAGCAGGACCTGGCTATATCCGGTTTCCGCCTCCAAAGCGTGTCCAAATGTATGCCCCAGATTCAGCAATGCGCGTTGGCCTTGCTCTCGCTCGTCTTGTGCAACGATCTCTGCCTTGGCGGCGCAACTTGTCATGACCGCATGTCGGCGCGCATCCGCGTTGCCATTGATCACAGCCAGACCGTTTTCAGTCAGCCAATCGAAAAACTTATGGTCGCCGAGCAATCCATATTTGACGACTTCGCCATATCCGGCCAAAAGTTCGCGCCCATCCAGCGTGTTAAGAGTATCGGTATCGGCCAAAACGAGCTGAGGCTGATAAAAACTGCCCACAAGATTTTTGCCGTGACGTGTGTTGATCGCGGTTTTCCCGCCAACCGAACTGTCGACCTGGGCAAGCAATGTTGTCGGCGCCTGAATGAACCCGACGCCGCGCAAAATCAAACTCGCCGCCACGCCCACGATATCGCCGATCACCCCTCCGCCCAGGGCAAGAAGTGACCATCCGCGATCCGGTCTGAGGTCAAGTACCGATTCCATTAGTTTTTGGAGTTGGCCGAATCCCTTGGTCTGTTCGCCCGCAGGTAAAATGATTTGATGATGGGGAATGCCGGCGTTGCTGAGCGAATCGCAAAGCCTGTCCAGATGTAGCGCCGCAACGTTTTCATCCGTGATCACCACGACCGGATTCGACCCGATTAAAGCTTTAAGACGCTGTCCGGTTTCCCCGATCAGCCCCGGTCCAATGACAACGTCATAGGACCGGTCATCCAAAGCGACCTTTACCGTGCTGAATGCGGTCATGGGCCGTTAGCCTCCGCACCTTCGGACGTTGTGAATTTCTGCAATTCCCTGAGAACCCTGTCCGCCGTGATTTCCGGGGGCTCCCGATCACTATCGACGACGATGTCGGCTTGTTCGTATATGGGATAACGCTCTTCTATCAAACGTTCAAGAATTTCGCGCTGATCGCCGCCTTTGAGCAATGGGCGGTTATTCCGGCGGGACACACGGCTTACCAGCAAATCAAGGCTGGCGCGCAGCCATATGGAAATGCCTTTTTCCCGGATGTGTTCCCGCGTTTTTTCATCCAGAAACGCCCCCCCTCCCGTTGCAAGGATGTGTACGGGACCATTCAGCAAGCGGGCAATGACACGTCGTTCCCCCGCCCGAAATTCAGCTTCGCCATATAGCTTGAATATATCGTCGATCGAGCAGCCGGCCGCGGCTTCAATTTCAATATCTGCGTCGACAAACGGTAAGCCGAGGCGGTTCGCCAATTCGCGTCCGATGCAGGTTTTTCCCGCACCCATGAGTCCTACCAGAATCAGGGTCCGCGGAACTATTGGTATTGCTGGATTATTTTCAGATTTGTTCATGATCCGGCCAGCATGATTCGGGGTATAATTCCCCCGGACCGCACGGGTTGTACGGCCCCGCCATCGTTGAAAGCAGCGGAACCAGACTGTACACTGCCGTAAAATCGCCACAGTTCAACATTATCGGCTCAATATAAAATGAATTCTCCAACATGTCGCGGACAAACGGCCAGTGACGTGGGGAGGATGATGGCCGAGTTCAGAGTTATTTTGCCTTGTGGCCGGGGATTTGCATGAGAAAACTAACCACTGCCATTATTGCTACTATCGTGGTGTTTCTGTTCGTTGGTGCGGCGTTCCTCGCGACTTGGGACATTCCGCCACCTTCCAAAGTAGTTGAAAAGGTAATTTCCGATGATCGGTTCCCTCGGTAAAACCTACCGCCGGGTCGTGGTTGTCTGTGGCTGGACTCTGCTGTCCGCCGGCATGGTATCCGCGTCCTCGCCGATCCTTGCGGCGGAAATTGGCACATGGCGATCAGTGCAGATCGCACAGGTAGGCCCCCCGGTGAAGCTGGCCCCAATTGCGCCGGGGTCTTCCGGCCCGTATGCGTCTGATCCAATATCTGATCCAAATTCAACGTCTGAGTCCGATCCGATCTCAGGCGATCAGGAGCGGCCCGGGACCGGAACGCGGGTTGAGGTCGATTCCTTGTCTGCGGTTGATTCGGACTCCGTCGGTTTGCTCGATGAGTCTCAGGGCGGATTTGGCGTCAATCTGTGGGAGGGTACCGACAGGGCGCTGGTAGAGCGATTATTGCCTGGCCTGCCCCCGGTCGTCCGATCCCGCTTTGAGCGTGATTTGATGGTTCGGTTGTTATTGTCGCGCGCCACGGCGCCGAAAGGGAAGTCCAATGGAAAGGGCCTTCTGGCCCTGCGAATCGAACGACTTTCCGCCCTGGGCGATATGAAATCTGCGGTCGGGCTGCTTAGGGTCTCGCTTGGCGGGGTCGAGAATGAGCAATTGGCCCGCGCGGAAATTGAAGGGCTGTTTTTTCAAAACGATAATTCGGGCGCTTGCGCCAAGGTCCGGGGGTTGATCGGGCGTCACAAAGGCCTGTATTGGCAGCAGGCGAATGCTTTCTGCCTGGCTCTCGCCGGCGAACATGCCAAATCCGCAATGATCGCCGATGTTCTGCGCGAACGCGAAACGGATGTCGGGCCGGAATTTTTTGCGCTGGTCGATGCTCTCGCCGGCGATAAAGGCGCGCGTGTTGAAAGCCTTAACAAACCCAATGGCTTGCATATTTCGATGATGCGGGCGGCGAATCTCAAACTTCCCGCCGATATCG
The DNA here is from genome assembly GCA_937916005.1 of uncultured Rhodospirillaceae bacterium. Lineage (GTDB taxonomy): Bacteria > Pseudomonadota > Alphaproteobacteria > MPNO01 > MPNO01 > CALGIA01. The sequence goes on along the minus strand of CALGIA010000122.1, from coordinate 963 downwards.
TCCAGTCACATCGCCCGGCGGTGTTGCGCGCCGTTGCGTTGAGCCCAAATGCCGCGCTTGAAATCCGCCTTGATGCGGCGGAGCGGGCGATGATGATTGGCGCGTTATCGCCGCGCGAACTTGGCGAACTTTATCGGGCGGTACGGTTTGCGCCGAAACAGCTGGACAACCCGGTTGCCGCGGCGGCGAAAATCTGGGGTCCAATGGGTCGTGCCCTGCTTCTACGCGATGCGGAATCCCGCCGGCAGCCGACAGCGACTGCCGAGGCTCTTCGCCAAATCTGGGAACTTGGCCGGGAAAAAGGCGGACGGGATATCCTGCTGCGCGCCAGCCTGCCTGTCCTCAGATCTATCGATCCAGCGCCCGAATTGGTCTGGTTCGCAAAGGATGCGGCTTCTGGATTGTTCCTTGCGGGCGAGATCGAGCGTGCGATGGCCTGGTATGCGCTTGCCGAACAGCAATCCGACGCCAATGTCGAAGCCAAGGCCGCGACGATTGCGTTATGGCCATTAGTTATGCTTGTGGACCACGATACCGACAAATGGGATATGGAAAGATTGAACGCCTGGTGGGATTTGCTCAAATCGAATTCGGTCGATGTGGCCAAGTCGCGGGCGCTGATGATGTTCAGCTTGTTCGAATCGCTTGGCCGGTCAATCAGCCCTGAAATGTGGGCGAGCCTTGTTGGCGTGACCCCGGTCGTAAACGGTGATACCCCTGACGCCGCAATGAGATTCGCTTTGCGTCATGCTTCGGAATCCAAACGTGTTGGCGAAACCGTCTTGATGTCATTGCTGACGCTTGGCGATAAATCCATCGCCGATGCAAATCCATTGACGATTACCACCGTGATTACCGCGCTCCGGCGCGTGGGCCTTGAAGCGGAAGCGCGTGCGTTGGCGCTCGAAGCTGCGATTGGCGCGGGGCTTTGAAGAATTCCGAGATGCCGATTTTGCGGACGGG
>CALGIA010000121.1 GCA_937916005.1 uncultured Rhodospirillaceae bacterium | reverse complement strand
GATACAGGATCGGGGCCAGGAGTTGAACATCGGCGAGCGGCGTGCTGGCCACATCGCCGGCCTTGGCCGCAAGGGCCGTCAGGGCGGGCAGCGCGTCACCCCAGTTCCCCAGCACGTCCAGGGTGGTGCGCCAGGGAACGCCGCCGGATTTTTCAAGATCGATAACCTGGTCGCCGACCGCAATGGCCGCGCGTGCTTCGCCGCCGGGCCCGGCGTAATTCATTAATTTAAAGCCGCCCATGTGTCTCCGCCTTTCGGATTATGATGTTGGTTTAGCCGACGGGTTCCATGTCCGCCGAAATTTTGTCACGCCAGTCCGCGAAACTCGCATAGCTCTCGTCATTTTCGATACTGGCCTTGGTCCGGGCATGGATTTCATCGTCGGACAGGTCGAAATCCAGGAATTCGCGGCGTGGCTGAGCCACGTACCAGGGGGTGTCGGTAAAAAATTCCAGCCGGTTGCCTTCCGGGTCCGGGAAATATACTGACCAGGCATTGCCGTGATGGGCAGGGTCGAGATTGGTTACGCCTTCATCGATCAGTTTCTGACGGGCCTGACGCAAAGCCGGGAGACCATCGACACGGAACGAAATCTGGTTGATGGTCGACGGGCTGCCTTCCGGCCGGCCGGTGCCGAGCGCGATCTGATGGTGATCGCGGGCGTCACGGGACATGAACGTCATGGCGCCCTTTCCAAACGCGCCCCCGTCGGTCACGGTATATCCGAGAACGCGGGTATAGAAATCGACCATTTTCTTCATATCGAAGACATAAATTCCGATATGGCTGATTTCAAATTTGGGCAATCCGGTCATGACGGCATTTCCTTTCGTTTGGCGTGGGCCAATCTTCACAGGTCACAGGATAACCCATATTTTCATGGGACAACAAGACATCCGGCAACCCCAATTAACCCTCGCGAAACCGGGGCAAACCGGGCATAAACCAGCCCAACCAGCACGGAATTCAAGGGAGACCACCAGTGAAAATCTCGACATATCTGAATGACGGCGCGGAAACATACGGGGTCGTCCTCGACGACGGGGGCATCGTCGATATGGGCCCGCGCATCGGCGCCAAATATCCGACCCTGAAGTCGGTGCTGGAAGCCGGCGCGCTCTCAGAGGTCGCAGACGCGGCGGCGGGCCAAAGCGCCGACCGCCGGATGGATGACGTCACGCTGCTGCCGGTCATTCCCAACCCGGGCAAGATCATCTGCATCGGGCTGAATTACCGCACCCATGTGGAAGAAGGCGGCCGCGCCATTCCCGAACATCCGATGATCTTCATGCGCTTTCCGGAAGCCCAGGTCGGCCATGACCAGCCTTTGGTTCGACCCAAGATATCCCATATTTTCGATTTCGAGGGCGAGATGGCGCTGATCATCGGCCCCGGCGGACGTCATATCCCGGAAGCGGCGTCGCTGAACCACATCGCCGGATATTCCTGCTTCAATGACGGCTCGATCCGCGATTGGCAACGCCACACCAGCCAGTTCGGCGGCGGCAAGAATTTCTTCCGGTCCGGATCTTTCGGCCCCTGGATGATCACGCCGGATGAATGCGGCGCACCCGATACACACACCCTGATCACCCGTCTCAACGGTGAGGAAATGCAGCGCGCCACGACCGACGATCTGCTGTTCAACGTGCCCCAGCTGATGGCCTATTGCTCGACCTTCATCCCGCTCAACCCGGGCGACGTGATCGTCACCGGCACCACGGGCGGCGTCGGGTTCTATCGCGACCCGCAGGTCTTCATGAAACCCGGCGACGTGATCGAGGTTGAAGTGACCGATATCGGCATCCTGAAGAACACCATTGTCGACGAAGCTTAATCCCCCGTGACACGACGGCCCGACGCGCCGGCCATTGACCACAAGCTTCTGGCCGGCGCGGCCTGGGGACTCACAGCGGCGCTGGTTGCGGCGGGATGGCTGGTCTTCACCCGCATGGGGATCGGCCAGACATTGACCGGTCATGATCTGGTTGCGCTGCGCTTCGGCGTTGCAGGGGTTATCCTGCTGCCGGTGCTGATGCGCGGCGGAAATTCACGGCAACCGATTTCATGGCGCATTATCGCGCTGCTGGTGATCGGCGCGGGCTTTCCCTATGCGCTGGCGACGGTTTACGGGCTGCACTACGCCCCGATTGCCCACGCCGGCGCGCTCCAGCCGGGAACCATCCCGCTTTTTACAGTGTTGTTGAGCATTCTGTTTTTGGGCGAAACACTGCATCGCGGACAGGTCGGCGGCGTGCTGCTGATCGTCGCCGGGTCGGGACTGATCGGCGGCATCGAAATCATCAACGGCGGCGGACAGCAGGCGATTGGCCACGGGCTGTTCATCACGGCGGCGATTCTGTGGTCGGTCTATACAATCGCCATGCGCCGGAGCGGTATCGCGCCGTTACGCGCCACGGCGGTGGTCAGCGTGGTCTCCATGATAATCTACGTGCCGGTTTACCCGTTCATCTTCGGGTCGAACATTCCCGATGCGCCCTGGGGCGAGCTGTTGTTTCAGGCAGCCTATCAGGGGTTGCTGGCCGGTATTCTGATGTATTACGCCTTCAACCGCGCGGTCGCACTGCTTGGCGGCGCGACTGCCGCCGTGTTCGTCGGCCTGGTTCCCGCGCTGGCCACTCTGCTGGCGATCCCCGTTCTCGGCGAAATCCCGAGCGGGTCGGATTTCGCGGGCATCATCGCCGTGACCCTGGGCGCAATCTGGGCGACCCGCCCGCAACGTCAGGCAGTACCGGCTAGCTGAGCGCGGGCTCCAGCCGGTCCATGGCGCGGGACAGGGTGTCGGCTTCGGCGGCGAAGCACAGCCGCATCCAGCCTTCGCCTTCCGGCCCGAAGGCAAGGCCGGGGGCCAGCCCGACGCCGGTTTTTTCGATAAGATCATGGGCGAAAGCGACGCTGTCGGTCATGCCGTCGACCGAGAAGAACGCATAGAACGCGGCTTCCGGGCGGGACAGCCGGACCCGCTTCATGGCGGCCAGGCGCTGGAACACCAAATCCCGGTTGCGCCGGTAGTTTTCCACCAGCGAGAGGACAAATTCCTCTCCCTCGGTGATGGCGACCACGCCGGCATGCTGCACGAAGGTGGTCGGCGAGGCGATATTGAACTCGTTCAGCTTGGCGAACACCTCGCCCATAGCGGGCGAATGGGTCAGCCAGCCAAGCCGCCAGCCGGTCATGGACCAGGATTTGGAAAAGCTGTTGATCACGATCAACGCATCGTCGTCATCGGCGATATCGAGAAACGACGGGGCGTGCGCCATGTCATAGGCGAGGCGGACATAGACTTCATCGGCGACGATGAAAACGCCACGCTCACGGGCGGCGATAAGCAATTCTTCCTGCTGCGCGCGCGGCATAACCCAACCGGTCGGGTTGCCCGGCGAGTTGACGAATATTCCCCGTGTCCGGTCATCGCACGCCGCAAGAAGCTCATCCAGATCGAGCGACCAGCGCCCGCTTTCATCGGCATGAAGGGAAATCACCCTGGTCTCGCCGCCCATCACATGAACCGTCTCGCGGCAATTGGGCCAGACCGGGCCGACCACGACCATATTGTCGCCCTGATCGATCAGCGCCTGGGTCGCCAGCATGATCGCGTTCATGCCCGAACCGGTCACGGTCAGGCGGTCGATTCCGATGGGGCGCTGATGCAGCGCGCTGACGTAGGTGGATAGGGCCTGGCGCAATTGCGGAATGCCCCGGTTCTGGGCATAGAAAACATGATCGTCATACAGGGCCAGCATGGCCGCCTGCTTGATGAAATCCGGCGTCGGCGTGTCGGGTTCGCCGAACCACAGCGCGATCAGATTGTCACGCCCCATATGGGCGTCGGAAATTTCCCGGATCAGGGAATGATCGAGATTGACGACAGCGGGACGGATACGCATTGAGATCTAAAATTCACCCGGCAGATATTTCTGATCGCTGCCCGGCCCGGCGGACCCCTCCGGCTCCTTCGCGACAGTGAAGTTGAGCTCGATCAGCACCCCGTTCGGGTCCTTGGCGAACAGCTGCCAGAGCCCGACTTCCGGGATCGCAAACTGACGCCACGGAATATCGTGATCCTCGAAATTCTTTTTGAACTCATCGAAGCCGTTGGCTTCCAGCGCGATATGATCGACCGACGCGCCGCCATGGGGCGTGTTTCCGTCATTATCCAGCCCGGCATGCCCGCCCATGATGTGAACCATGGTGCGGCCGATATTGAACCAGCTTCCGGGAAAGGAGAATTCCGGCCGGAAGACCTTTTCCATGCCGAGAACAGTGTCATAGAAATGATCGGTCGCTACCAGATCCTGGGTCTTGATCGCGACGTGATGGATATCGTGTAATTGCATCTCAGTCTCTCCTCGCGCGGGGACGCCTAGCCGTGTCGAAACCAGTCTATTCCTGTCGGCATCGGGAATCCATCCCGTCGGACAAGTGAAACCGGTTGGCGGAACGCCGGCAAACCCATACATTCAGGGCCGAATGATCAACAGGCCATGACATGAAACCAATATCGCGCGCGGCGTTGGCCGCGCTTGCCGCAATCTGCGTCCTGGGCGCACTGACCTCAATTTCTCCGGCCGGGGCGGCAGACCCCACCGTCACGTTGCGCGCCGCAACCGCCCTGCCGGCGTCGAGCGCTTATACGCGAGGCTTCCTGGCCTTTGTCCATGACGTCAATGAGCGGGGCAAAAAAAAGTTCCGGATCGAAATTGTGGATGGGGGCGCACATGGGCTCGACGCCGTCCGCGACGGCAGGATCGACATGTCGTTTGGCCCGACCATCAACCACGCAAGCCTGGTGCCCGAAGCCAACGCAATCAGCGCCAGCGAAAGCAAGGCCAAGGAACTGCGCGCCAATGGCGGCATGGCGCTGATCGACCAGATTTACCGGGCGCGCGCCAAATCCCGTTTCCTGGGCATGCTGAACAGCGGCGCGCGGCTGCACCTTTATCTCAAGGACGCGCCGCGCATGACCGACGATCTGCCCAATCTCGCCGATACACGGATAGCCGGTGACAAAATCTATCAGGAATTCGTGTCGTCGCTGGGGGCGGAACCGGTGTCCGCGGCCTTTCCCACGGCGATTGACGCCCTGCGCGACGGCAAGGCCGATGGCATCATCTGGCCCCGCGTCGGTTTGCAACAGGCCTTTCGCGACAACCGGCTGAAATACCGGATCGATCCGGGCTTTTCCCAGATCGTGACGGGTGTGGTGATGAATTTGCAGCGCTGGAACCAGTTGACCCGCGCCCACCGCGAGCTTCTGGACAAGACCATGAT
>CALGIA010000120.1 GCA_937916005.1 uncultured Rhodospirillaceae bacterium | reverse complement strand
CAGCACATATCCCACTTTCGGGGTCACGGATTCTTCCCTAGTCTTGATATGAAAATATCGGCATCCGGCGATTGTGGCACAGGGGCATAATTAAGTCTGTGTCGATCAAATGAAATCGCCCTATATTTGGCGCGATGTAATTCAGCCGCGCCGAAAAGGAGCCCACGCCCATGTCAGAAACCCAGGACAGCTACACCATTCGCGATCTGGCCGAGGAAGTGCGGCGGCAGATGTCGATACACGGGTCCGACGGACCCAAGCTGTTGGACGGGTTGCGCGATCCCATATCCAGGATCCTGGCGAGCGATTTGAGCAATGTGGGCGTCAAGCGCGAAGGCAACCATATCGACGAATCCCGCTACCTGTATTACGACGGCGAGATGTCGATCACCTTCGACCATCTGCCGAAGGACAAGGACATTCCGCCGCACGATCACGGGACCTGGGAAACCCTGGCGATCTATAGCGGGCAACTTAGGCACACGGTCTATGACCGCAAGGACGACGGCGGCACGGAAGGCTATGCCGAGCTCGGCGTGATCGACGACCGGGTGCTCGACTGCAAGGACATGGCCATCGTCGCGCCGCCGGCCGATATTCACAGCTTCACCGCCCTGACCGACGACACCTGGTCTGTCACGGTTGTCGGCGGACGCTATGGGGTAGACCGGGCCTATTACCAGCCGGACACCAACTCCTATGTCCGGCTCAACCCAAAACGCCAGAAAATCGTCTGAGGACCGCCCCACATGGAACTCGGTCTGAAAGACAAGGCCGTCCTGGTCACGGGCGGAAATCGCGGTATCGGCCTTGGCATCGCGCTGGCCTTTGCCGCCGAAGGCGCACATGTCGCCATTTGCGGACGCAATGAAGCAGTATTGGAGCAGGCCCGCGCCGCCATCGCCGGGCATGGCGTCCGGACCGCCGCCATTGTGGCCGATCTGTTTACGCCGGAGGGCTGCGAACGGGCTGTGTCGGGCACGGTTGACGCGTTCGGGCATCTCGACGTGCTGGTCAACAACGCCTCGACAAACGTAAGCGGTCACCTGGAAACACTGAGCGACGACAAGCTTATGGAGCGGCTGATGGGGAAAACCCTTGCGTCCATGCGCTGTGCCCGCGCCGCGCTGCCGCATCTCCGCATCTCGGGCCGCGGGCGTATCATCTGTATCGGCGGCTCCTCGGCGCGCCTGCCGGAAAAGGGCTCGCTGCCGAGCGGGCTCGGAAACTCGGCGCTGGCAAACTTCGTAAAGCACTTCAGCATTGACGCGGCCCCGGACGGCATCACGGTCAATGTGTTGCATCCCCCATTCACCAAGACCGAGCGCCACCCGGACCGGGTCGCCGCCATTGCGCGCGAACGCGGCGTCAGCCTTGAGGAGGCGGAGGCATCCATTATCGCCAGGTTTCCCATCGGGCGCATGGTTGAGCCGGACGACATCGCGCCGCTGGTGCTGTTTCTGGCATCCACCCAGGCCGCCGCCATCACGGGCCAGGCCATTGCCGTTGACGGCGGCGCGATCCCCTCGGTGGCCTATTGACGGCGCGCGACCGGTAACCCGGTCCGCGCTATTTCTTCTTGCGGCCGATCAGCGCCATGGCCTGTTCCACCAGATGGGGCGGGGTTCCATAGAACTTCTCGATCAGCGCCTGCGCCGCGTCGCCGGAAAGCGGATCAAACGCGATCCGGGCCCGCTTCGCGTCGGCCACCAGGGCCGGATCCCTCAGCGTGTCCAGCATCGCCTTGCGCAACGCGGCGACCCGGTTTTTCGGCGTCCCCGGCGGCGCGGCCAGCGGGCGGGCGAGCTGTGTCTGGCGGAAGAGGACATCCATCAGTTGCCGGTCCTCTGGCTTCTTCAGCCTGTCATACAGCCGGGTGGCGTCTCCGAAATAAGACACCGCCTTGTCGGGGCCGAACTGGACCATGATCTTCAGCTTGCCGGATTCGACCAGGTTGCGGAACGCACCCTTGACGGAGGATTCGAACATGCCGCCGCTGGCATGCACCTCGCCGCGCTGCATCGCAAGGCTGATCCCCTTGGTGCCCTTGTATCCATAGATGATCTTGATCGGCAAATTGAAGTAGTTCTTGATTATCAGCGGGTGCTGGCTGGTAATCGCGGCCGGCGAGGTAGATCCGAAAATCACCGTTTTGAGGGCGCCCTTCCCGTTCAGCATCAGCATGTCATCGAGGGTCTTGATGCCCTGTCCGCCGCCATCCCAGATGGCCAGGCTCGCAGTGTCCTGGTGCATCGAGCCGATCCACTCAAACTTGCGGGCGTCGAACTTGGCTTTGTTATTGCCGAACAGCGGCTCCAGCGCCGTCGAGGCGGCGAACACACCCAGCACCGTGCCGTTCTTCGGCGCGGCGTTATACAGGAAGTTGGCCACTCTCATGGAGCCCGCTCCCGGCATGTTCTGGGGCACGATGGTCGGATGACCCGGAATGTGCCTG
>CALGIA010000119.1 GCA_937916005.1 uncultured Rhodospirillaceae bacterium | reverse complement strand
ATCGTTCGAATATGACGAAGACGGCAACTTCCTGTCGGGCACCTTCGCCGATTACCTGATCCCGACCACCACGGAAGTGCCGGAACCCGTGATCATGCACATGGAAAGCCCGTCGCCCTTCACGCCCCTGGGCGCCAAGGGCGTGGGCGAAGGCAACTGCATGACCACCCCGGTCTGCCTGGCCAACGCGGTCTGCGATGCGCTGGATGTGGCCGATATCAATCTGCCGCTGACGCCGTCCAAACTGTCGGCCATCCTCCACGGGGAAGAACAGCCCAGGCCTTAGGGTTTAGAGCTGGGAATTCGTCGGGGCCGACGCACAAGACGACCCCCGGGCGCCTGATACGCCGGCCCAATTCCCATCCCCGGGATTAACGGTTAAACTCCCCCTCCGATAGACACCAAGAGGGGGAATTGCGCCATGCGGGCAAACCATATCAAGGATTTATGGGCGGAAGGCCGGGTCGCGACCAATATCTTCCTGGGGCTGCCAGATTCATTCGCCGCCGAGATTATCGCCGGCCAGGGCTGGGACGGCGTGACCATCGACATGCAGCACGGGCTGATCGACTACCAGGTCGGCGTCACCATGCTGCAGGCGATTTCCCAGTTCGAGGCGACCCCCATGGTGCGGGTGCCGTGGAACGATCCCGCGATCATCATGAAGGTTCTGGACGCGGGCGCGTATGGCGTGATCTGCCCCATGATCAATAACCGCGAGGAGGCCAAGCGTTTTGTCGGCGCATGCCGCTACGCGCCCACGGGATACCGGTCGACCGGCCCGGTGCGCGCGGCCTTTTACGCCGGCCCCGACTATCACCAGCACGCCGCCGAAACCATCCTGACCTTCGCCATGATCGAAACCCAGGACGGCGTGGACAATGTGGATGAAATATTCACCACCCCCGGGCTCGATGCGGTCTATATCGGCCCGTCGGATCTTTCCGTGTCGATGGGCGGCTTGCCCGGCGGCGACCAGCGCACGCCCGAGGTGATGGCGGCCATCGAGACGATCCTCGCCGCCGCCAAGCAACACGGCATCAAGGCCGCAATCCACGCCATGACGTCCGAATACGCCAACGAGATGATCGAAAAGGGTTTCGATCTGGTGACCCTGTCCAATGAATACCGCCACATGGCGACCCGCGCCGCCCAGGTGCTGGGCGAGGTGAAAGTCTAGCCCCAGATTTCGTCGGCGATTTCGATCACGCGGGTGATTTTGGCGTTCTGCTGATCGACGCTCAGCGGATTGCCCAGTTCCGAGCTGGCAAACCCGCACTGGGGGCTCAGACAAAGCTGATCAAGGTCAACATGTTGAGCGGCTTCCTTGATGCGTTGCCTGATAAGGTCGGTTGGTTCCAGTTCGCCGGTCTTGGTGGATAACAGCCCCAGCACCACCACTTTATCGTCGGGCAGATGGCGCAACGGTTCGAACGTGCCGGCGCGGTCGCTGTCATATTCGAGAAAATAAAAGCCGATCTCGAGCTTTCCGAACAATTTTTCCGCGATCGGGTCATAGCCGCCATCGGCCTGCCAGTGACCCTGGTTATTTCCCCGGCACAGATGCATGCCGATGGCCATGCCAGGCGGCGCGGCGCGCACGACTTCGTTGATCGCGTCGGTATAGATGTCGAGCAATTCACGCCAATCGTCGCCGCGCCCGGCAAGGGCGTTCTGGATTTTCGGATCGCCCAGCTTGACCAGCGACGTCTCGTCCAGCTGGAGATAGCGACAGCCGGCATCGGAAAGCGCGGCCATTTCCTGACGGTAACAATCGATGAGATCGGACCAGAAATCATCCAGATTGGGATACACATCCCGGCTGATATTTTCCCGCCCGCCCCGATAATGCAGATAGGCCGGTCCCGGCAGGGTCAATTTGGGCAGACGCGACGTCAGCCCGGCAATGAATTCGAAATTGCGCGCGTTCTCCGACCCGTTCCAGCCCAGCTTGCCATGGACGGTGGGCACCCGGGATGCGGTCTTGTGACCGGATTTGTCCGTATAACGCCATTCTCCGCCGCCAATTCTCTCGGACGTAACCCCGTCCAGCCCGGACGTCGTGAAATTGTCCGAATAGGTGCCGCGCCGGTATTCGCCGTCGGTGATCGATTGCAGCCCGAGTTTTTCCTGCAGGGCGACCACGTCCCGAATGGCGGAATCCTCCACGGTGCGCAGGTCGGCATCACTGATCTCACCCTTGCCGTGGCGGTCGCGGGCGGCGAGCAGTTCGGCCGGGCGCAGGAAACTGCCGACATGTTCGGCGCGAAACGGCGGGTTGTGTGGAACGGTCATCGAAAACCCTCAGATGTTGTAGATATCCAGCGGACCGGTGATCCGGTCGTCGAACACCATGATTTTCTTTCGGGCGATCCGCAACCCCGCCGCCTCACGCCGCAGCGTGTAGTCATAGAGCCCGCCGCGCTGGATCGATCCGTAAATCCGCTTGAAGCTATGGACCAGCCAGGACGCCGAAACATCGATCTGGTCGCCGCGGATATCGGTCACCAGAATGTTGGTCACCAGATGGGCGGTCCAGGGAAGCGGGTCCGACGCATAGGAATCGCCGGATTCTATCCGGAATATCCGCGCTTCCAGCCCGTTGCGGTCCATATAGAGCAGGCTGACATCATTATCTGGATCGTCGGTCATCTCGTCGTCGGATGCGAAGGCGGGCGCCCAATAGACCGCATCTTCCGCATAGAGCGCGATCCAGTCGTCCCACTGCCGGCGGTCGAGCAGATAGGCTTCCCGGTTGAGCAGATCGGCGGCTTCGGCGGTCAATGTAGCGTCGAATGGGATCATGGCCGCTCCATCCGGCGCAGCCATTCCCGGTAAAAGCTGTAAAACGGCGTTTCGCTTTCCCGTCCGGGATTGCTGGTCCGCACATTCACGCCCAGTTCCCGCGCCGCGTCATCCGGACCATCGATCATGGTATGGCGCGACAGGGCGAATTCGCTCCACCCGCCGCCGGCCAGGGACCCGTCATGGGCGCCCTCCATGGCGCTGACATCGTCGGGCACGGCAAGCGAGGACGGAAAGAAGAAATCTTCATATTTCCGGATGCGGGCGCGGCGCTGTTCGGCGCCTTCGCCGATGGGCGCGAGACACCAGGTATCGATTTCGGTCAGATCGGGCGCCAGGGGACGCCACTGCCGGATGCAGGTCGAGGCCACATCATTGAGCAGCAGATTGGGGAACACGGTGACGGTCTGGCCGCGTTCGACCAGCCAGCGCACCTTGCCTTCTGAATGATGTTTCAGCAGCTCGTCGCGGGAATCCCATAGCGGCGCGGCCCTCGGGTTGCCCCGGTCGGACCAGTTGATCATGTGGCCGCCGGCGAGATCGTACCCGCCGGACCCGATATTGTGGAGATCGAGAATGCGGCTCGCCTCGGTCTTCGCCATGCCGTCAGCGCCGGAGATCTGCTCGCGATAGCCCAATGTGGTGGCGAAATTCCGATGCACCGACGCAACGTGATACCCGTCGGTCGAGTTCTCGGTCTGCAGCTTCCAATTGGCCTTCATCATGTAGGTGCTGTCGCCGCGCAGCACTTCCATGCCCTGGGGCGACTGATCGGCAATCAGATCGATAAACGGCCGGACATCGCCCAGGAAATCGCCCAGCGAGCCCGCCGCATCATCCAGGCACCCGAACACAAAGCCCTTATAGACATCGAGCCCCGCGATCGGTCGAAGATCCGTATCGAGCGCCGCCATCGCCTCCCTGGTGTAGCCTTCGTCGCCGCCGCGAACCAGCGTGCATCTTCCTTCCGCGTTGAAGCACCAGCCGTGATAGCGGCAGGTCAGCGTCCGGGCATTCCCCTTGCGCCGCCGGGTCAGGCGGGTCCCCCGGTGGGCGCAGGAATCATAGAACCCGCGCGGCGCGCCGTCATCGCCCCGGATCACGAAAATCGGGTGGCGGCCTATCCTGGTGGCGAAATAATCGCCCGGCGCCGTGATTTGGCTTTCATGGCAGATATAGTTCCAGCACCGCCCGAATATCCGGTCGAGCTCGGCCTCGAACACCGCCGGATCGCCATAAACCGCCCGTCGCAGCCGAAATACGCCGTCCCCGGGCCGGTCGTCAATATAGCTGGCTGGGTCGCATGCCGCGCCTTTTGCACCCAAGGTCTTCTTCTCCATCGCCTTTTTGGCCAAGGCCGAAACTCGGCCAGACGGCGGGTCTTGTCAAGGCAACCGGCCCCCTGATCAACGCCCCCAAACGCTCTGGACCGGGCCGGTTACATGGGTATTATGTCGCCAGGTTATTTAGTCAAGGAGACAGTGAGTGAGCAGCATCGACATCAGCGGCATCAAGCGCGAACAGGCCGCATTCGGCGACATGCGGAACTGGATCGACGTGCTGCGCCGCGAAGGCGAGGTAACGGAGATCGACCAGGAGGTCGATTGGGATGTGGAACTCGGCACCATCGTCCGCATGTCCCAGGGCACCGGAAACGCGCCCGCGCTGCTGTTCAACAATATCAAGGATTACAACGGCCCGGACGCGATCAGCAGCCAGATCTTCTGCGGCGGCAATGCGAGCTATTCCCGGCTCGCCATGATGTTCGGCCTGCCCCGCGACACCCACCCCCGCGAACTGGTCAAGATCTGCAAAACCATCTTCACCGAACGGATTGCGCCGGTCACGGTCAAGGACGGGCCGGTCAAGCAGAACGTGATCACCGGCGACGATATCGATCTGCTGAAATTCCCCGTGCCCAAATGGAACCGCATGGATGGCGGGCGCTACGTGCTGACCTATGCCGGTTGCGTGACCAAGGACCCGGATACGGGAATCCACAATGTGGGCGTCTATCGCGGCATGGTCGCCGGCCCGGCCAGCATTCCGGTGCTGCTGTGGCGCGCCCAGCACTGGGGCGGTCATTTCCAGAAATGGACGG
>CALGIA010000118.1 GCA_937916005.1 uncultured Rhodospirillaceae bacterium | reverse complement strand
ATTTCCGGTGGATCGTCCGGCCTTGTGTACAGCGCGCCCTGGGTTTCGGTCATGCCCCAGAGCTGGGTCATCCGGCCGCCGGTCATCCTGGCGTCGAATTCGCGGGCGATTTCCGGGGCGCAGAAGCTGCCCGACACCACGGCAAGCTTCAGGGACGACAGATCATGATTGTCGAACAATCCCGCGCCGAGACAGGCGGCGAGATGGGCCGGCGCGGTGAACAATGCGGTGGGCTTGCCCTGGTCAATCGCCGCCGCGAGACCGGGCGGCGAAAATACCGGCAGCAGCAAATGGCACGCCCCGGCGCAAAGCGCCAGATGGAAGCTGTACAGCCCGAACAGATGGCTGAACGGCGCGGCGGACAGGATCACATCCTCCGCCGTCAGCTTATGTTCCATAACGCCCACCCGGGCATTGGACAACATGTTGTGGGAACTGAGCGGCACGCCCTTGGGCGCGGCCGTGGTGCCCGAGGTATAGAGCAGCAAAAACGGATCCGACGCCACCGGTGGATCGCCCAGAGGCGCATCCGCATCGCCGGCCAGCAGGTCGGTGAAGGAGTCAGCACCGCCAACCGGCGCGCCAAGGGCAATGACATGGTCCAGCGCCGGCAGCTTGCCCTTGAGGCCGAGCATTGTGGCCGCCGCCGGATAGTCATTGGCTTCGGACAGACAGATCACCGCCCGGGCCCGGTTGTGGGCCAGCAAGGTCTCGATCTCCGCCGCGCGATAGGGCATGTGAAGGGTCGACATGACCGCGCCAAGCCCTGTGATCGCCAGATAGGAAATGAGAAATTCCGGCACATTGGGCAGCTGCACCGCGACCACATCGCCGGGACGGATGCCGAGATTTTCGAACGCCGCCATCAACCGGCCTACCGTGGCGTTCAATTCGCCATAGCAGATGGTCGCCCCATCAAGGCGGATGGCCGGAGCGTCCGGCGTCTCATGGGCGTGATGTTCCAGCCATTTGCGCATGGTGTCGTTGCGCCACAGACCGGCCTCCACAAAGGCCCGCGCGCGGGCCGGATCGAATTTCATGGCGGCGCGCAGCTCCAGCGCATCTTCGCCATATTGGAAATGATCGAGGTGCGGCGTGAAACGCTCGGCGCGGAACCGCTTGCCGCCGCCCAGATCGAGCAATCGCGGGTAATGGCCGGTCCGGAACCGGCGGCGTTCCATCATGGTGCGGATATAAAGCACCTGGTTGCGGGTCAGCCCGATACGGTCGGCGATCTGCTGATCGGTCAGCCCCGTATCGGCGCGTTGCCTTTCGATTTCGTCATAATCCAGCAGGCGCACGGGGTCGCCGCGGCGGGTCTGGACATTGGTGCTGAGCTGGAAAATCACTTCGCCGAAGCTGTCGATCATTTCCGCGGTGACGCCGATCTGGCGTCTGGTGAGGCCTCGCGCCATTTAGTCTTCCTCTTCCAGCGCGGCCTGGTAGCGCAGGATCGGATCGGCCAGGGGCGCCTTGGTGGCGATCGGGCAGACCCGCATGCATTCGAAACACTGGGCCAACAGCCCGCCCGAGCCAACCGATTGCTTGTACCACAGCATCTTGTTATCGGGATCGAACAGCGCGTCTTCCCGGTCCAGCGGATCATCGGCATTGATCGCGTTCATGATCGATGCCGGTACGGTTTCATATTGCTGGCTCATCTCGGCGCAGGCGGCCATCTCGTAATGCATCTCTTCCTGCTTGCCGTCATCGTCGATTTTCCCGGACAGGCACTGCACCGGACAGAATTTCATGCAGGGCGTCCTGCCGATCTGCCGGTACATGCTGACGCAGGACGGCGCCGGACACGGGTTTTCCGCCATGGGTTCGTCATGGGGCAGTTCCAGTTCCGTAAACACGGATGAGAAATACATATAGCCATATTCGGGGTGCAGCAGGATATCGCCGGCCAGGGACCGCGCCCCGAGCCCAGCCAGTTCCGCATGCAGCTTGACGCTTTGCAAGGGTACGCGGGGGCCGGAGTCCGGGTCCATGTCGGGCGGACAGTAGATCGACCGCTCGCCGAACTTGTTCTCGATATAATAGGCCAGGCCATAGCAGATCGTATAGGCGCGGGATTCAGTGCTGCCGAAATAGCCCAGCGCCTTGGCTGGCACGGTCCAGGCGCCCTGGGTCTGCCCGCCCACACCCAGGGAAATCACCGATTTGACCCGGGGCATGATGTCGGTCGGCCGGAAGCCCGGCGGGGCGATGCGTTCCAGCGCGTCAAGACTGGCAACGCCCACGACGAGGGCCCCCTTGCGCTTGCAATAATCCAGAATCGCCTGTTTTGCTTCCGCGGGGTCTATTTCGGGCTTTCGCTTGGCCAAGTCAGCATCCTTTCACCACCACATCAGGAACGATGATTTTATCCCAGTTCGCCGAAATGGCCAGAGTGTTCGCCGCCTCTGGTGGCGGCCTCCCGGCAAGGGTATAACGAACGGGACTTGAAAGCGGCACGCAAAGGAAGTTTCCGATGACGAATATCCGGCTTTCCCTGGCCTGCGGTCCCTATGACCGCACCCAGGCGCTGATCGACGAGACCATCCGGCCGGAAGGCATCGATCTCAACTATATCGCCCTGCAGCCGGCGGAAATTTTCTGGCGTCAGCTTCAATATAACGAGTTCGATGTCTGCGAGATGTCCCTGTCCAACTACAACATGCTGGCGAGCCGGCCCGACTGCCCCTATATCGCCATCCCGGTTTTCCCGTCGCGGGTATTCCGCCACGGCTATTTCTTCATCAACACGGACAAGGGCATCACAAGCCCGAAGGATCTGGCCGGCAAGCGCGGCGGCGTGCCGGAATATTCCATGACGGCGGCGGTCTATATGCGCGGGCTTCTGGAACATGAATACGGCGTCGCGCCCAACCAGGTGGATTGGGTTCAGGGCCGCGCCGACCGGGTCAATCTGAAGCTGCCGCCGGAAATAAACCTGACCCAGGCGCCCCAGGGGTCGGAGCTGGGAGATTTGCTGGAACGCGGCGAGATCGATTTTCTGATGACCGCCAATAACCCGCTGTCGTTCCGGCGCGGATCGCCCAAGATCGCGCGCCTGCTCCCCAATTACATGGAGCTCGAAAAGGATTATTTCAAACGCACGCGGATATATCCCATCATGCATACGGTGGTGATCCGGCGTGGGATCTTCGACCGGGATCCATGGGTCGCGCTGTCGCTGTACAAGGCATTCTGCGCCGCCAAGGAACGCTGCTACGCCATGTTGATGGAAGCCGGATCGCCCAAGGCGTCCTTTGCCTGGCTACAGCCGATGATCGAGGAAGAACGGTCCATCATCGGCGATGACTGGTACCCCTACGGCATCGAACAGAAACGGGAAACCATCGGCGCGTTGCTGCAATATTCCCACGAACACGGCCTGACCGAAAACCGGCTGGAGATCGAGGATCTGTTCGCGCCCAGCACACTGCGCGATATCCCTCTCGCCGAAGGCCAGCATATCTGAGGACATCATATCGGCGGCAGAATCGAGCCACCCACATAATCGGGGATGAATTCGGGGATGATGCCCGCCCACACCTCCACATGCAGCACTACCATGCCGGTGACGATCAACGTGGTCACGAACACGCCGACCAGCGCGGCCCAAACGAAGCGGACCTGAGCCTCGACGACCAGATAGAGCGTGACGTAAACCGGCGTCACGGCTGGGAATCCGAACAGGAAAACCGATACAAGAAACCCCAGCGCATAGCCGATCGCCCGGATGACATCGGGCCAGGGCACGACTTTCTCGGGCGTCGCGTCTTCGTCGGTTTTGCCGCCGCCCCACAGATCCTGCAGGGTTGTCTCGGTCCAGCGCAGGATTTTCGGATAGAAATTGCCGACAATGAGAATGGCGATCATCGCCAACGTGCCGTACCCGGCCAGGTTTGGCGTAAACCGCAACAAGTCCGGAAAGCCCCGTGCGACATAGACCAGCAGCAGGACAAACAACCCCAACAAAACCGTCCAGATAAACGCGCCGTTCAGACGGGACTTCATGCCGGGTCTCCTACCGCTTCCGCCACGCCGCGACGATCGGAACCACGATCGTCGCAACGGTCAGGATCATCAAAACGAGCGCAATCGGTTCAGTGACGAAAATCATCAGGCTGTTATCGGAAATCTGCATCGATTGCAGATAGGATTTCTCGGCCAGTGGCCCAAGGATATACCCGATCACGATGGTGATCAGCGGAAACCCATAGCGCCGCATGATATAGCCGAATATCCCGGCACAGATGGCGAGCCCGACATCGAAAATATTGGTGCGCACCATATAGGTGCCGGCGAAAACCAGCACCAGAACGATCGGCGCGATCCAGCGGCTCGGCAAAATGCTGAGCCGCGCCAGCCAGGGGGTCGCGATCAACCCCAGCCCGCTGGTCGCGACCTGGCTGACCACGATACCGAACAGCAGGGCGTAGATCAGATCCATGTGGTCACGCAGCATCAGCGGTCCCGGCTCCATGCCATGCAGGACAAAGGCGCCCAAAAGGATGGCCATATCCGGGCTGCCGGGCAGGCCGAATGCGACGGTCGGCAGCAGGGCGCCGCCTTCCTTGGCGTCGTTGGCGGTTTCGGATGCAATGATTCCTTCGACGCTTCCCTTGCCATAAAGCTCCGGTTCCGTGGTGCGTTTCATGCCGACGAAATAGGACATGAACGCGGCGACCCCACCGCCGAGCCCCGGGATAATGCCCACGCCCGCGCCAATGATGGACGCGCGCAGCCATTGGGTGGGGCGGGAAAAGACATCCATGATCCCCATAGACACCTGCCCGCGCCAATTGATTTTTGCCGTTTGACCGGCGGTTAAGGTAGCGCCGCCACGCGCGCTGTAGCTGATCAATTCGCTGACCGCGAAAAGCCCCACCACGAAGGGCACCAGGGGAATGCCGTCCCACAGATAATTACTGCCCAGCGTGTAGCGGAACGAATCGTACATATCGCTATAGCCGACCATCGAGAGCAGGATACCGATGCCGCCGCCAATCAGCCCCTTGACCATGTTGGCGCGGGACGCGAAGGCGATCATCACCAACCCGAACACCACCAGCCAGAAAAATTCCGGCGGACCAAAGGCGAACACAATCGGCTTGATGACCGGCAGCAGCAAAATCGTCACGACCGCGCCGGCGACCGAGCCGACGAGACATGACGTCGCGGACACGGCAACGGCGCGCGCACCCTCGCCCCGCTGCGCCATGGGGTAGCCGTCGAAGCAGGTCGCGGCATTGGGCGGCGTACCGGGCGTATTCAGCAGGATCGCCGGAACCGAACCGCCAAAGGTCACGCTGCTCATGATCCCCGCATACAGGAACATGGCGAGCATGGGATCCATGCCGAAGGTGAACGGCAGCACCACCGACAATGCGACAATGCTGCCCAACCCGGGTAAGGCGCCGAAGGTGGTGCCGATGACCACCCCGGTCATCAACATGGCCAATGCCAGAGGATCCGCCAACCGCGTGGCCGCGAGAGCCATCGACTCAAACATGCTGGTACTCTTTAAAAACCACGCGGAAAGCCGCGATTAACTCGCGAATTTCTCGCTATTTTTTCTTGCTCGCTTTATCCACCATGGGCTTCAACTCACTGAAAATTTCTGCCTGCTTGTCCAGACCCCGCCAGGTTCCCGCGGGATCCTGCGGATTCATGTAGAAACCGAACTTGGTCGCCCAGTCCGTGAATTCCTTGTCGTTGACCGCCCTGATCGTGGCGTCGCGCAAGACCTGGAGCCGGTCCTTGGGCGTGCCCGGCGGCGCGGTAATGACGCGCGGCGCGCCCAGATTGGTCAACTTCGGATATCCAAGCTCACCCGCGCTGACCACATCGGGATAGAACTTGTCGCGCTTGGGCCCGAAGAACATCAACGGACGCACGTCATCCTTGACGCCCCTGAAATGAGCGGCGCCGCCGATACCTGCAACCGCATCGCCCTTGGCCACGGCAAGCGCGCCGTCGGCAAGCTTCTTGTACCCCAGCACGAATTTCACCGGGAATCCAACTGTCGCGCCCATGGCATTGGCCTGAACCCAGGTTATGGCGCCAATCCCGGTACTGGCGAATTTCAGCGGGCTGGTCGCCTTCTTTAGATCGTCGATGGTTTTGTAAGGCGAATTCCTGGCGACGAACATATAGAACTGGCTGCGCGAGATCTGGTAGATGATCTCGACCTTTTTGATATCAATCGTCGGCTTCTTGCCGCGCAGATAGATATCGGACAGGAATGATACGTAATGGGTCCAGCCAATGGTGTAGCCATCGGGTTTGGACTTATAGATTCTGATTGCGCCCCGCCGCCCGCCGGATCCCGGCAGGGGTTTGACGACAACCGAAACACCGAGTTCCTTTTCCCAGCGCTGGCCCAGCTTGCGCGCGAGCGCGCTATAGGTGCTGCCCGCGCCGAAGGGCACGATGAATGTAATCGGCTTGTCGGGATATTTAGCCGCTGCGGATTGCGGCAAAGCCATAGTAATCGCGGCCAAACCGGCGAACAATAAGCTTGTGCTTTTCATAATTTCCCCCAGGAAAGTTATTGGCAAAGTCTCGTCGTAACGGCAGTTATTAATGACGTTACAGCCAATACCAATCCTGAGGCAAGCATTCACATATATTAGTATCAGCCTCTTCCGCCAGCTCGGGTCTTGATGTTCAGCAATGCGGAATTGCCATCGGCGATCGCCTGGAAGGCGCGCTCCAGCGCCGCCGGCAATTTCGCGGGGTCTTCAACCGCTTCGCCATAGCCGCCGCAAGCCTCGATGGTTTTCTCGAACGCCGGCGATGGGGACAGTTCGACCAGCGGCAACGTATTTGCCTTCGACGCGCGCCCGGTCGGATACATGCTGGTAGTCGCCCGGCGCACCGCAAACCATTCCGCATTGTTGGACACCAGGGTCAGGGTCGGAAGCCCTTCGGCGCGGCCGACATAGTGGGCCGCCGTCGGCACGCAGAACATGTAGGACCCATCGCCCACGGCCGCGATCACCTGGCGGTCGGGCGCGGCAAGCTTGGCGCCCAGCGCCTCGCCCAGTCCGCGGCCAAGACCGCCGGCGCCACCGCCTGCCAGATAACAGCCGGGCTGGTTCATCTCAACAAGGTCCATCTGCAAGCCAAGCTCATTGACGATAATGGCGTCATCATCCTTGATTTCATTCAGGCAATGGGCGGTCCAGGCCGGATGAATCGG
>CALGIA010000117.1 GCA_937916005.1 uncultured Rhodospirillaceae bacterium | reverse complement strand
TTGGGCAGCAGATACCTGGCCGACGACGGTTTTGGAGATTGGGATTCCGGTCGCATTCGTGTCAGCAAATTGGCGACCTGGATGAGCAAACTGATCGCGCGGCAGCCCATATCGGACCCCATGAGCGGCTTTTTCATGGTGACCCGAAATGCGCTGGATCAGTGCGTGCGGCGTTTGTCGTTGCAGGGGTATAAGCTGCTGCTGGATATCATCACAAGCTATCCCGGCCACATGCGAATTGTGGATGTCGCCTATCGGTTCCGGGTGCGTGAACACGGCGAAAGCAAGCTGGACAGCTTGATCGTCATGGAGTTCGTCTTCATGATGATCGAGAAGATGTCCCGTGGCCTGTTGCCCGCGCGGTTTGTGATGTTCGCGGCAGTCGGCGCGTCCGGTGTGCTGGTTCACTTCGCCGTGTTGAATTACCTGCTGAATATGGCGGGAACCGGTTTCCCGCTTGCTCAATCCTGGGCAACGCTGGTGGCGATGACCACCAACTTCTTTATCAATAACTGGCTGACCTATTTCGACAAGCGCCTCAAGGGGATCAATATCCTGTATGGCTTGCTCGCGTTCTATGGGGTTTGCAGCCTGGGCGCCATCGCCAATGTCGGCGTCGCGTCCTTTGTGTTCGAGCAGGACTATAGCTGGTGGATATCCGGTCTCGCCGGCGCTCTGATCGGCACGGTCTGGAATTATACGGCGACATCGATCCTCGCCTGGCGTAAATAAATCGGGTTTCGCGGCTTGCCTTAACCGGGATGGCCGGGATGAAAGGAAACCGACGGTGGCGTTCGGCATGTCTGACAAATGGCTGACCCGTGAGAGATTAACGGTCTATCCCCGTATCTTCCTGGCGCTTTACATTCTGGCGATTTTATTTTGGCTGGTAATGGCCGACGGCGTGTTCGATATGCTGGGCCGGCCCCTGGGAACGGATTTCACCAGCTTTTACAGCGCCGCCCGATTGGCGCTCAGCGGTCAGGCGCCGCTTGCTTACGATTTCGTCGCCCATTTCCAGGCCGAAAGGGCCGCTCTTGGGGCTGAACTGAAAAATTACTACAGTTTTTCCTACCCGCCCACATTCCTGCTGATTATGGCCCCGCTTGGCGCTTTGCCTTATCTGCCCGCACTCTTTATCTGGCAGGGGCTGACGCTGGCATTTTTCGTCACGATGGTGCGTAAGCTGGCGGCGCGGCGCGAGGCCATACTGCTGACGCTGGCTTTTCCTGTTGTATTTATTACGCTGGGTCACGGTCAGAATGCTTTTCTCACGGCGGGGCTTCTTGCCGGCGCGCTCCATTACCTGGACCGAAGGCCGATCGTGGCGGGTGTGTTGATCGGGCTGCTGACCTTCAAGCCGCATCTGGGCGTGCTGATCCCGTTTGTGCTGATGCTGTCGGGGCGTTGGCGGGTGTTCTTTGCGGCGGGCGTCACCACCGCGCTTTTTGCCGCTCTGTCCTGGGCCGTCCTTGGTGCGGAAACCTGGCATGCCTTTCTGGCCAGCACCGGCAAGGCGGCGGAGGTGTTGAACCAGGGCCAGGTGGCGTTCCATAAAATGCAAAGTCTTTTCAGCGCCCTGCGCGCGCTGGGGATGGAGCCGGGCGCAGCCTTCATCGGGCATACGGGATTGGCGCTGGCCGCCGCCGCGACTGTCTTGTGGGTATGGCGGCAGAAGGTGGATGTGCGTCTGCACTATGCCGCTCTCGGGACGGGAACGCTGATGATGTCGCCGTTTCTGCTGGATTATGACCTGGCGATCCTGGCGGTGCCGATTGCCTGCCTGGCCGGCTATGGCCAGACCCATGGCTATCGGGCCGGCCTCATCAATCTGCTGTGCGTGGCCTATCTTGCGCCCCTTGTTTTAAGGCGATTGAACATGCTGGTGGCTGTTCCGTGGACGCCCATTTTGCTGTCGTTTCTGCTCTATCAGGTGGCGAGAGCGGTTTCGGAAAAACGGAAATCCATTTGACGCGCGCCGGCGGCTCTTGCGGTTCTGGCGGCCCCGGCGACTCCGGCAAAATTGATCCCCGATTATTAAACACTGGAATTCGACCGGCCTTGACCGGCATAATTCCCCACGCAGTCCGGTTCCGGCGGGGCCGGCGCTAACAACAATTCGAAAATGGGGTGCGCCGTGGCGAAACCGAAAATCGATGTCTATATGCCCGCCGACGAGTCGCGGAAATCCTATGACCGCATGGCGGCCGCGGGAGTCGATGTCAAAATTCCCGACGAGAACTGGATGGTTCAGGCCAACCGGCCCGAAATCATCGAGATCGTCTTCGACCCGGACACGGTGATCGGGGTGGGCGTCGCGAACCGGCTGCGTCAGGTCACGCGGAAGTCCCTGGAAAGCGCGCCGGACCTGCGCATGATCGTCAAATATTCCATCGGGTACGACAATGTGGATGTGGATGCGGCGACCGAGATGGGCATTCTGGTGGTGCACAGCCCGACGGAAAGCAATTGGGGCGGGGTTGCCGAAGGCACCATGGCCAACATGCTGGCGATCCTGAAAAACGTGCGCATGAAGGACCGCCACGTGAAGGATGGCGGCTGGCGCGATGCCAAGCTGATGGGAACCTATATGGGGTCACGCCAGATCGATGATTACGAAGGCATCACGGTGGGCATTGTCGGGCTTGGCCGGATCGGCTCGCGGCTGGCCGATCTGCTGGCGCCGTGGCGGCTCAATGTCATTGCCTATGATCCCTATGTGGCGGAATCGGTCTATGTCCATCACAACGTCAAGGCGGTCGACATGGACACCCTGCTGCGGACATCCGACGTGGTCACGCTGCATTGCAATCTCACCAAGGAAACCCGCAATCTGATCAGCGCCGATCAACTCGCCCTGATGAAGCCCAACGCCGTGCTGCTGAATGCCGCGCGCGGCCCCATCGTGGATATCGACGCCCTGTTCGATGCGCTCGACCGGGACCAGATCGCCGGCGCGGCTCTCGATGTCCTGCCGGAAGAGCCGCCGGACCCCCAGACGCCTTTGCTGGGGCTCGGCGACAAGGTTCTGCTGTCGCCCCATATGATCTCCCACAACAAGGGAACCGGGCTGCAGATTGCCGTGCCGTGGGTCGAAAAGGCGGTCATGGATGTGCTGCACGGCAAAATTCCCAAACACATCGTCAATCCGGATGCGCTGCCCGACTGGCGCGGGCGCTTTGAGGGCAAAAGCCTGCTTTAGCGGGCGCGCGCATCGACTGCTACGAAAGTAAAATTTTCAAATTACTGCGGCGCGCGGCCTGACCGGTCAGGGGTTAATACCAAGGAGCGCTGATGAAGACCCATAGAGATCGCCTGCGCACGCCGCCGG
>CALGIA010000116.1 GCA_937916005.1 uncultured Rhodospirillaceae bacterium | reverse complement strand
TTCCATATACATCTTGCGCAGATAGAAGCTGTGCATGGCGGCCGGCATGCGGGTTGAATCCGAATTCCAGAACAGCAGATCGAACGGGTAGGGGGTGCGCCCGAGCAGATAGTTGTTGATCACGAAGGACCAGATCAGATCATTGGCGCGCAGCATATTGAAGGTGGTCGCCATGTCGGCGCCGTCCAGATAGCCCTGCGCGTTCATGCGTTCTTCCAGCAGTTGGACCTGCGGCTCATCGATGAACACGCCGAGCTCGCCGGGGTCGGCGAAATCAACCATGGTGGTGAAGTAGGTCACGCTGGCGACCCGGTTGGCGCGGCGCTTGGCCGCCAGCCAGGCCATCGTCGCCGCAACCAGCGTGCCGCCGATGCAATAGCCGATCAGATTGATCTGCTTTTCGCCGGTCGCCTGTTCGATGGCGTCGATCGCCGCCAGCGGCCCTTCCCGCATGTAATCCTCGAAGGTCTTGGCGGCCAGGTCGGCGCCCGGATTGACCCAGGACACCACGAACACCGTATGGCCCTGGCCGACCGCCCAGCGGATGAAGGAGTTTTCCTCGCGCAGGTCGAGAATATAGAATTTGTTGATCCAGGGCGGTACGATCAGCAACGGTCGCTTGCGCACGGTTTCGGTCGACGGCGCAAACTGGATGAGCTGCATCAGATCGGTCTGGAACACCACCTTGCCCGGGCTGGTGGCGATATCGACCCCAAGCTGGAAAGCGTCGGGCTCCACATGGCTGATGCGCAGCGCGCCCTTGCCCCGTTCAAGATCGCCCAGCAGGTTTTCCAGCCCCTTGACCAGATTGTCGCCCTTGGAGTCCAGCGTCGCGCGCAGCACCTGCGGGTTCGACATCATGAAATTTGTCGGCGCCATGGCGTCGGTGAACTGTCGGGTATAGAAATCGAGCTTGCGGGCCGTGGCGTCATCCAGCCCGTCGATATGGCGCACGGTGTCCACCATCCAGCGCGACGTCAGCAGATAGGATTGCTTGATGAAGTCGAAAAGCGGGTTTTCGATCCATTCCGGGTCGCGGAACCGGCGGTCTCCTTCGTTCGGGACCGCGACCGGGTCGGGCGCGCCGCCGGCCATGCGTTCCGATATATTCTGCCAGAGCGCCATATAGCCCTGCCATAATGAAACCTGCGCGCGTGCCATGGCCGCCGGGTCATTGATCAGCCGAGACGTCATTTCGATGAACGCCCCGGCAAGATTCAGGGGATCGGTTTCCGCCTCTTTGTCAGCCGGATTGCCGGCAGAATCGCCCTTGTTGGCGGTGAAGGGGTTCTGTTGTTTGAGGAACTCATTGATCAAAAACTGGCTTTTTTCCGCGATTCCCGCGAGCGTCTCCGCGAGCTCGGCGGGATTCGGCGGGTCCAGTTGATCAGCCATGATTGGCTCCCTTATAATGAGCGCCTTGCAAACCTATTGGGTCGGGCGCTATACGTCTTTGGTTATTGCGGAGAAGCGAATCCCGTTTTGGGGTAGACTGATTCGTATATAGTCATTTTTGCTGCATCGCACAATTTTTTTCGGGGCAGTGCAGCATGAATCCCACATGAAGGGAAATAGGGCATGGTCGGCTTGGGCAGTAAAATATCAGGAATTTCCGGCCGATCACTGTGGTCAGGACCGGGATCAAGGCTGGGATCAAGGCTGGGAGCGGGATTGGCGTCGAGTTTGGTTGCCGGTGGTCTGATTGCCGGCTGTACCTGGCTGCCCGACGCGGCCAACCCGGTGGAATGGTACAAGGGCGCAACCAATGCCGTGACCGGCGACGGTCCGTCCGCTGAGAAAAAACAGGCCATGGCGCAGGCCAAGCCCTTGCCCGGTGAAGGGAAGCCGTTCCCCAATTTGGCCAGCGTTCCCGATAGGCCGCACGCGCCATCAGCCGCTGAACGCAAGCAACTCGCCGGCGGGCTGGTCGCCGATCGTCAACACGCGCGCTATACCGACGACGTGGTGCGGGGCCGCGTCGTGGCGAAAGCCGCGCCGGAAAATGTGGCGAAAGCCGCGCCGGAAAATGTGGCGAAAGCCGCGCCGGAAAATGTGGCGA
>CALGIA010000115.1 GCA_937916005.1 uncultured Rhodospirillaceae bacterium | reverse complement strand
ACGGGAACGGCGCGCAGAATGCATGTCCGCCATCCGGATGTTGAAATGTTCGGCGACGCGCTTCTGGATTTCCTCGATCGTGATCCGCCGGTCGCTGGCGCGCAGCAGGTCGTGCAGAACTTCCTGGCAGGTTTCGAGCGTGATATCGCGCCCGACAAGGGTTGAATGGGCCACCACGCGATTGAGCGCGCCTTCGAGCTCGCGCACGCTCGTGGTGATCTTATGGGCAAGAAATTCCAGGACCTTGGCGGGAATGTCCGTGCGAAGCTGTTCCGCCTTGGATTGCAGAATTCCAACCCGCAATTCATAGGTCGTCGCATGAATATTGGCGACCAGACCCCAACCGAGACGGGACCGCATCCGTTCTTCCATTCCCTCCAGATCGGAGGGTGATTTGTCCGCCGACACAATAACCTGCCGGTGATTATCCACCAGGGCATTGAAAGTGTGGAAGAATTCTTCCTGAGTCGATTCCTTGCCGATAATGAATTGCACATCGTCGATCATCAGGACATCGACCGAGCGGAACCGGTCCTTGAACGCCATCGTGTCGTGAAAACGTAGAGCGCGAATAAAATAATACATGAACTTTTCGGCCGACATATAGGCGACCTTGCGTTCGGGTTCGCGTTGGCGGATATGCCAGGCGATGGCATGCATCAAATGAGTCTTGCCGAGCCCGACGCCGCCATAAAGGAATAGAGGATTATAGGTAGCCGTTGCCGAATCCGCGACCCAGCGCGCGGCGGCATAAGCAAGCTCGTTGGGTTTGCCGACAACGAAATTTTCAAACACGAACCGCGGATCAAGCTGGGCGCCGAACTCGTCGTCGCCATTGCTGCCCGCCGAGGTCGGTAGCGCAGTCCCGCCGGACAATGGCCCCGGATCGGCGGGCGCGCCGATCGAAGCGCCGGTTGGCTTTTGCACCCTCGCAGATTCGGTCTGGATCACGACATCGATCGTGCTGATGGAATTATCTTCTTCGATCCAAAGCTCGCTGATTCTGTCGCCATAATGCCCGACGACCCAATCTCGCATGAAGCGGGTCGGCACCGAAATGACCACCACGCCCGCGGTCACCTCAAGCAGCGTCATGGGCTTCAGCCAGCTCTTATACGCCGATTCGCCAACCTCGGCCCGCAACACGCCACGAACCCGAGCCCATTGCGACGCAACGCGTGGCGCAACCCCCCCAAAAGCCATCGTCAGATTATTCCTTCAAACAGGCAAGACGCCGGCATTAAAATCATTGTTGAATTTGGCCTTGAATTTAGAGGTGAATTTATAATTTCAGCGAGGACCCCTGTCCGATACGCTTGCCCATCCCGATCACTCGAAACGCACCCAGCCACCATCGGACCGGTCATAAAACTGGAATTCATATTAAAGACCCCCCACCTATCTGCCCCATCTCGCCCCGGGATGAGTCTTGCATCTTTACTGATCAGCAACTTATGCGGCCAAGCTCAAATAGAACTCCGAGAAGCCCAGCCAAGACATTGATTGTACTGAATAAGTAAAAATCGGTATTTTTATTACAGGAACAGCCTCCCCAACCGCTCCCAACGAGTACAATGTAACCGCGCTCGAAACAGCTTGCAACTGGATCGAACGGTGAACGTCAAAATAAATTCATGAATCGGGAATTTTTTGGTCGTGCAGGCGAAATAAATCAGCGGGCCGAAGCCCGCTGACCAAACAACTCAGAATACGACGATACGGAAAAAGAAACCGGGGTCCTAGGAAAGGGCTTTGACTCTCGCCGACATGCGGGAAACTTTTCGCGATGCCGTGTTCCGATGCAACACGCCCTTCGTAACGCCGCGCATAATTTCCGGCTGCGCGGCCTTAAATGCCTGCTGAGCGACTTCCTTGTCGCCACCCTCGATAGCCAAATCGAACCGTTTGATGAAGGTGCGAATCCGGCCCATGCGTGCATGGTTGACGATTGTGCGGCGAGCGTTGCGACGAACACGCTTCTTAGCCGACTCGATGTTAGCCATAAACTAGCCTCTGCGTTCAAATAAATAACTGCGGTGGCGTGTTTTAATGCCCCACCGCGCTGCGGTCAAGCAATTCAAACATAGAGTCCCGCTTCATCTGCAAGTAACTGATAAATCAGCGATTTTTAAAAACCGGTTTGCGCTTTTCGACGAAGGCGGCCATGCCTTCCGACTGATCTTCGGTCCCGAACGCCGCCTGGAACATCACCCTCTCAAAGCGGACGCCTTCGCTGAGGGTCACCTCATAGGACCGGTTGACGGCCTCTTTGATCATCATGGTGACGGGCGTGGACATAGCGGCGATCTTTGTCGCCGTTTTCATCGCCTCATCCACAAGCCCATCGCCCGGGATGATGCGGCTGACCAACCCGGTGCGCTCAGCTTCCTCGGCATCCATCATGCGTCCGGTCAGGCACATCTCCATCGCCTTGGATTTTCCGACGAAACGGGTCAGGCGCTGCGAGCCACCCAACCCGGGAGTGATTCCCAGCGTGACTTCAGGCTGTCCGAATTTCGCCGATTCCGAGGCGAGGATAAAATCGCACATCATGGCGAGTTCACACCCGCCGCCCAGCGCATAACCCGACACGGCGGCGATCACGGGCTTTCGGCTGCGGGACATCCGGTCGCCATCGACCGTCATGTAATTCGCGACATAGAGATCCGGCCAGGTCTGTTCCTGCATTTCCTTGATATCGGCGCCGGCGGCAAATGCTTTTTCCGATCCGGTCAGGACAATTGCGCCAATTTGATTATCGGATTCCAGATCATCCAACGCCTGCGCCAGATCGCGCAGCAACGGGCAGGACAATGCGTTCAACGCCTCGGGGCGGTTGAGCGTGATCAGACCGACACCGTCGCGGCGTTCGACGATGATATTCTCGTACGTCATTGAAAACTCCTATTCATACGAATCCCCCGGGGGGGGGCCATATATTGTCACTCGGGCGCAAGGGAAATTTGGACCGTAAGGTCCTTCTCTGTCCCGGAAGTCGTTAAGAGCAGGATTTCGCCATCACGCCGGAACCGCCCTGGCCGATCCATTTTCCAGCCGAGTTGCGGCAGGGCGCGGGCATAGTACCCCATGACGGACTGGCGCGAAACGCGGCCCCTGGCTGTCAGCGTCACGATCCGGCCTTCGGGCTTGTCGAAAACCACCTCAGCCGCCCGATCTTCGCCGAGACTCGGCATAAGCGGCAAATCGGGGAGTCCGCTGAAAAACCCATCCGCCGCCCAAACGGGACCAGATGGGGTAAATACAGCGAACATCGCCACGATGCACGCGATTGCCGGAAAACGGCGTGGTTTGCTCATTTCCATACGCTGCCTAATACATCAGCGTTGCCGCGCTGCACAATAAAAACTCGAGCGGCCGGATTGAACCAGCCGGCGAATCGCGCCGTCGCAGTCACAATCCGGGCATTTTTCTCCCTCGCGGCCATAGACCTTGAAACTATGCTGGAAATATCCGATTTCACCCGATGGCGCGACATGATCCCTGATTGTGGACCCACCGGCCGCGATCGCCGCCGCCAGCACCTGCCTTATGGCCTGAGCAAGGCGATCGGCGCGGCGGCCCTGAATGGTGGACGCCAGCCGTCGAGGCGAGAGCCCGGCCATGAACAGAGCCTCGCAGACATAGATATTGCCAAGCCCCGCGACCACGCGCTGGTCGAGCAGCGCCGATTTGATGGGTGTTCGCTTTCCCTTGAGACGGGCCGCCAGCACGGGGCCGGTAAAATCGTCTCCGGTCGGTTCCGGTCCCAGATTGACCAGCATTTTATGGCTATGGAGGGTTTTTTCATGGGCCAGATCCATCATGCCGAAGCGGCGCGGATCGATGAAGCGCACCAACGCGCCATTGCCGACCTCGAAAATGACGTGCTCGTGCTTCCCGATCACCAGGTCCGGCCCCGCAGCCGCGCGTTCTTCCGCCGGCTCAATCAGCATGCGACCCGACATGCCGAGATGGATGATCAACACCGTTCCGTCATCACAGTGAACAAGCAGAAACTTGGCGCGGCGATCAAGCCGGGTCACGACCCGGCCCTGCAACGATTCCGCCATGCCAACGGGGAACGGGAATCGGAGATCCGGGCGCATGACATGCACCCGCGCGAGCGGCCGGCCTTCCATCACATTGGCAAGGCCACGGCGCACAGTTTCGACTTCCGGAAGTTCTGGCATGGTGATGACAGCGTAGCGCTGTTTCCATTCCCGCGCTATGTTCCGAATTATGATCAAGGCGCCAAAAAAACCAGCCGCGGATCAGGCCCGCGTGCCATTCGGCTTCCGTGACGTCGACGCCGGAGACCATGGCGGGCTGGTGCGCGACGTCTTCGATTCGGTGGCCGGCCGTTATGATCTGATGAATGATCTGATGAGCGGCGGGCTGCACCGATTATGGAAATCGGCGCTGATCGACTGGATCAACCCGAAACCCGGTACAATTCTGATCGATGTGGCGGGCGGGACCGGCGATATCGCTTTTCGGTTCCTGGAACGCGCCGGCGCGTCCAGCGCGGCCATTTGCGACGTCAACGAGCAGATGCTGAGGGTGGGTGCCGACCGGGCGCTCGACCGGGGGCTGGTTTCCGGTCTTTCAGTTATCTGCGGCGACGCCCAGGCCCTGCCGATCGCCAGCGGCAGCGCCGATGTCTGCACGATTGCCTTCGGGTTGCGCAACGTTACCCATCGGGCGCTGGCGCTGGCGGAAATGCGACGCATTCTTCGCCCCGGGGGACATTTTCTATGCCTCGAATTCAGCCATCCGGTGCTGCCGCTTCTAAAGCCCCTGTACGATCTCTATTCCTTCAAGATATTGCCGATGCTCGGCGCCCGGGTCGCGGGGGACGAGGACGCCTATCGTTATCTGGTGGAAAGCATCCGGGCATTTCCGGAACAGGAAACCCTGCTGGGCGAACTGAGCGACGCGGGGTTCGGAAATGTTTCATACCGCAATCTGTCCGGCGGCATTGTCGCCATTCATTCGGGCTGGCGACTCTGACCATGTTCCGGACGCTCCGAAATCTGCGGCGGCTATTGGGAATTGCCCGCACGCTGGCGCGCCATGACGCTCTGGTCGCGCTCGGAGATGTCGCTGTCGCGCGGCCGCTCCGGCTCGCAGCCCGCCTGTTGGTGTTCCGGAAAATTCCCGGAATTTCTGAAAAAAGTCCCGGCGAGCGTCTTTCGTTGGCGCTGCAGGCGCTCGGCCCGGCCTTTATAAAGCTGGGGCAGGTGCTGTCGGTCCGCGTCGATTTGATCGGCGAAGAAATGGCCGACGACCTGGCAATGTTGCAGGACCGACTTCCGCCCTTCACGGGCGCCGAGGCGCGCGCAACCATCGAGGCCGAGTTCGGCCAGCCGGTCGAAGATATTTTTGAAACATTCGATCAGAAACCGGTCGCCGCCGCATCTATCGCCCAGGTGCACCGCGCCGTCACCGCCCAGGGCGACCAGGTCGCCGTGAAAGTTCTGCGCCCGGGCGTGGAAGACGCATTTCGGCGCGACCTGGATCTCATGGCATGGCTTGCCGAGCTGGTGGAAAGAAACCGGCCCGCCCTGAAACGACTGAAGCCTGTAGAGGTTGTGGAAACCCTGGCGGACTCCGTGGCCATGGAACTTGATCTTCGCCTGGAAGCGGCGGCAGCCGATGAGCTCCGCAAAAATTTTGAGGGTGATCACAATTTCATCGTTCCCAAGGTGGATTGGACCCGCACGGCGCGCCGGGTATTGACCACCGACTGGATCAACGGCGTGCAGCTTCATGACCGCGACGCTTTGGAAGCCCGGGGCCACGATCTTGAGACCGTGGTCGCCAATCTGGCGCGGGCATTTTTCCTGCAGGTTTTCCGCGACGGGTTTTTCCATGCCGATCTGCATCCCGGAAATCTTTTTATTGCCGAAGACGGTGCGGTGATCGCGGTCGATTTCGGCATCATGGGACGTGTCGACAAGAAAACCCGGCAGTATCTCGCCGAAATGCTGCTCGGGTTCCTGACCGGCGATTATGACCGGGTCGCAAAAGTACATTTTCGCGCGGGCTATGTTCCCGCCAACCAATCGGTGGAAGCATTTGCACAGGCGGCGCGATCCATCGCGGAGCCGATCCTGGGATTGCCGCTCAGCCAGATTTCCCTGGCCCGGCTGCTTGCCCAGCTGTTCCAGGTGACCGAACGTTTTCAGATGGAAACCCAGCCCCAGCTCCTGTTGCTGCAAAAAACCATGCTGGTGGCCGAGGGCGTCGGGCGCGGGCTGTACCCGGACGTCAATATGTGGGAGCTGGCCCGGCCGATGATCGCGGACTGGATGGCGGAAACCCTGGGGCCCGAGGCGCGCATTCGCGACGCGGTCGGCGATATGGTCCGGGGGCTGGAACGGCTTCCCGCCCTGTTGGCGGATGTGGAGGATTCGGTCGATTCCATGGCCCGCGATGGGCTGCGGCTGCATCCGGACACGGTGCGCGCCGTCGCCGCCCTGCAGGGCGCACGCCGGCGGCGATGGCCCGTTTGGGCCGGCACGGGGGCCACGCTGGCTATCGTGCTGTATGCAATGTTGGCGGGATAATTCCGGCCGGGCTTGTGAAATGGACTTCAAATCATTAAGTTATCAGCTCTAAGCTATTGAGAATTCAACGGATTCAGGCGGGCGGATTCATGCTCAGCGGAAAACGGATACTGCTAATCATTGCCGGCGGGATCGCGGCTTATAAAAGCCTCGACCTGATCAGGCGGCTGCGCGAGCGGGGGGCGACAGTGCGCTGCATACTGACCCGCGCGGGGGCTGAATTCGTCACGCCCCTTTCGGTCTCTGCCCTGTCGGAGCAAACGGTCCATGGGGATTTGTTTTCCCTGACCGACGAAAATGAAATGGGCCATATCCGCCTGTCGCGCGAGGCCGATCTGGTGGTTGTCGCCCCGGCAACGGCCAATATCATGGCGAAAATGGCGAACGGCATTGCCGATGATCTGGCGACCACGGCCCTGCTGGCCACAGACAAGATTGTGATGGCGGTCCCGGCGATGAATGTCCGGATGTGGGAACACGCCGCCACCCGCGCCAATATGGAAATCCTTATGGCGCGCGGCGTGTTGTTTGCGGGCCCGGTTGACGGGGCCATGGCATGTGGCGAGTTCGGCGCGGGGCGCATGCTGGACCCGTTGGATATTGTCACCGCCATCGAAACCCATTTCGCCACCGGCGCGCCGCTGTCCGGAAAGCGGGCCCTGGTCACCAGCGGCCCCACATTGGAGGCCATCGATCCGGTGCGCTATATCGCCAACCGGTCATCGGGCAAACAGGGCCACGCCATCGCCGCCGCCTTTGCCCGTGCGGGCGCTGCAACCACACTGGTCACGGGGCCCACCATGCAAATCGATCCACCCGGCGTGTCGGTGGTGCATATCGAATCGGCGCGCGCCATGCTGGAAGCCTGCCGCAATGCCCTGCCCGCCCATGTGGCGGTTTGCGCCGCCGCCGTATCCGATTGGCGGCCCGAAACACCCAGTGACAATAAGATCAAGAAAAACGGCGGTGGTGCGCCGGCGCTGACTCTGGTGGAAAACCCGGATATTCTGGCGAGCCTGGCCAAAACCGATAACGCCCGGCCCGCGCTGGTTATCGGCTTCGCCGCCGAGACCGAGAACGTGGCCGCCAACGCCACGGCGAAACGTCTGAAAAAAGGCTGCGACTGGATCCTCGCCAATGACGTGTCGACCGGAAGCGGCACTTTTGGCGGCGATGAAAACCAGATCCATTTTGTAACCGAAACAAATATCGAAGACTGGCCCCGCATGTCCAAGGAAGACGTCGCGGCGCGCCTGGTCGATCAGATCGCCCGCCATTTTGCCGAACAGGATCCCGCTTGAAGTTATACACAAGGTCTTGTGGGTAACCGCAATATTCTCCCAATATCTAGTTGCAGTTGTTGGACGCTCCCTTAAAATGGTGCTGAGTATTAATGAATGGGGTGCCTGCCGTGTCGGAAAATATAGCCCGTCTGCCATCTTCTGAAATGTCCCTGAATGACGTCGAGGTCGCGGTTCGACGGCTGTCGGGCAGCGATGATCTGAGCTTGCCGGCCTATGAAACACCCCAGTCGGCGGGGCTGGACCTTTCGGCCGCGATTGACGCGGATATGGTGCTGGCGCCCGGCGCGCGCGCCGTGGTCCCCACCGGGCTCGCCATCGCCCTGCCGGACGGTTATGAGGCGCAAATCAGGCCCCGTTCGGGCCTCGCCGCCAAGCACGGGCTGACAATCCTGAACAGCCCGGGCACCATCGACGCAGATTACCGAGGCGAATTGAAAGCCATCATCATCAATCTGGGGGATGAGGACTTCACCATCACGCGCGGCATGCGCATTGCCCAGATGGTGATCGCGCCGGTCACCCGCATCGCCTGGAACCCGGTCGCTGAGCTGTCGGAAAGTCAACGCGGCGAAGGCGGGTTCGGCTCAACCGGGACCAGCAGCAAAATTCCCTGACCCCCCATAATCTCGACCCATTCATCGCTCGACCTCTCTATACTCGCGCCTTCGCGGGCGCCGCGCCGCGCCTATACAGGATTGCCCAGGATAGCCAATGGCATCATCGATCAACATTGGCGGCATGTTCGGCGGCATCAGCCGGGCGCTCAGCCACCGGGAATATCGACGGTTCTTTGTCGCCAATTTCCTGTCGACCATCGGGCGCTGGATGTATCGCATGTCGGTCGGCTGGCTGACCTGGGAATTGACCAAATCAACCAGTTGGCTTGGCATTGTCGCCTTTGCCGAAATCTTCCCGACCCTGCTGCTGTCTTTCTTCGCCGGCGCCATCGCCGACCGCATCGGCTATGGACGTGTCATGCGCGCATGCCAGTTTTTGACCACCTTTGTCGGAATCCTGTTCGCCACGCTGGTTTTACACGGCTCAATCACCATCGAACTCATTCTGGTGCTGACGATCTGCTATGGATCGCTGGAAGCGCTGAGCACGCCTGCCCGCATGTCGGTGGTGCATTCCCTGGTTCCCCTTGAAGATCTGTCGGCGGCGGTCGCGTTGGGATCGACGTCATTCAACGCGGCGCGGTTTCTGGGGCCGGCCATCGCCGGGCTGCTGATCACCTATCTGAGCACCGGCCTGGTGATGTCGGTCTGTGCAATCATGTTTTTCCAATTCTATATCGTCCTGATATTTCTGCGCATCAACGAGCCCGGGCGCGACCGGAAAATGTCATTCGAATTATTTGGCGATATGAAGCAGGGGCTGATTTATGTCTGGGCCCATCGCGGGATCCGTTTCCTGATGTTGCTTCTGGGCGTCACCGGGTTACTGATCCGTCCGTTCATGGAACTGCTGCCCGGGTTTTCCGACCAGGTGTTTGGCCGCGGACCTGAAGGCATGTCGATTCTGCTATCATCGATCGGACTCGGCGCGGTGTTCTCCGGGCTGTGGCTGGCCCAGCGCGGCGAAACCCGTGGGCTGACCCATTTGGTCACGGTCAGTATGATGATCTGCGCCGTGGCCCTGTTGGCGTTTTCCATGACCGGGGATCTGTGGCTGGGGGCCGGGTTCCTGTTTGTGCTCGGATGTTTCATGCTTCTTGCCGGGATCGGATCGCAAACACTGATACAGAATGTGGTCGATTCCAGCATGCGCGCGCGGGTGCTTTCCCTGTTCGTGCTGATATCCTGGGGCCTTCCCGCACTGGGCGCTGTCGCCATGGGTTGGCTTGCCGAATTCGTCGGATTGCAGGAAGTTGTCGGCGGCGGAGCGGTCCTGACCCTGGGCGTCTGGCTGTGGGCGCGGCGCGTGACCCCCAGCATGGCCGCCGGGCTTGAAACAACCGGCGTCTCTGGACGGGGTTGACGCAGGCATCCGACCGGGTAGAGATTCGCCCGGAATACCAAGGCCGGAATACCAAGGAACGTGAATTATGGAATTCACCGACAATGAGCTTCACAGATATGCACGGCACATCGTACTGCCCGAGGTCGGCGGCATCGGCCAGGCCAAATTGATGGAGGCCCGCGTGCTGGTGGTCGGCGCCGGTGGACTTGGCGCGCCGCTGCTGATGTATCTCGCGGCGGCCGGCGTTGGCGTGATCGGCGTGGTCGATGATGATGTGGTCGATCTGTCCAATCTGCAGCGCCAGGTTATCCATGGAACCCGCCAGATTGGAAACGCCAAGGTCCAAAGCGCGCGCGAGGCGGTCGCCAACATCAACCCGGAAATACAGCTCATCGCCCACGAAGAACGGGTGACCGCAAAAAACGTCATGGGGTTGATCGGCGATTATGAAATCATCGCCGATGGCAGCGACAATTTCGAAACCCGTTTCCTGCTCAACGATGCCTGTCATCTGGTGGGAAAAATATTGGTATCGGCCGCGATACTGCGTTTCGAGGGGCAGTTGGCCACTTTCAAATCGGGTTTGGGGAGAGAATTTCCGTGCTATCGCTGCCTCTATCCCAACCCGCCGCCGCCGGGAATGATCCCGAGCTGCGCGGAAGGCGGCGTTCTGGGCGCCTTGGCGGGCGTCATGGGATCGCTGCAAACCACGGAAATCCTCAAGGAAATCATGGGGATAGGGGACAGCATGGCCGGGTCTCTGCTGATCTATGACGCGCTGAGCACGACATTCCGGAACATGAAGCTAAAGCCCGACCCGGGCTGCCCGCTCTGCGGAGACGCACCGACGATCAAAGATCTGTCGGTACATAGTGAAGGGTTGGGTGGATGACATGACCGCACCCGACAAGCTATCGATCATCGTATTTTCGGGAGATTATGACCGGGTCCACTATGCGCTGGCCATGGCCAGCTCGGCGGTGGCGATCAACCGTGCGGTGACGCTGTTTTTCACCATGCAGGGAATTCGGGCGCTGATGCGCGACGATTCCGAGGGCGCACCGGACTGGGCCGGCCGGGAGGCCGAGTACGCGGCAATGAAAATCGGTACGGCGGGTGAAATGCTGTCGGCCTGTATCGAACTTGGCGCAACCTTCATGGTCTGCGAAATGGGACTTCGCGCCATTGGAATCGATGCGGGCGACCTGCGCGACGATATTTCGATTACGACCGGCGGCATCGTGAGTTTCCTGAACGACGCATCGCGCCACGGTCAGATGATTATGATTTGAACAGGCTGGGTCGCGCCGGCCCG
>CALGIA010000114.1 GCA_937916005.1 uncultured Rhodospirillaceae bacterium | reverse complement strand
ATTTCGTGGGTTTCGTTTGATTTTTATACGAATCTTTCAAATATATTTGATCATAATATGTTGTTATTTATGTGTTTTATAAATTATTTCAATCTTATGGATATTAACAGGTTGAAATATCTTCAAAAAGTAATATATTTCATTATACGCAATTTTGGAAAGCACATAGCACCGAAAGAAATAAATATGACCGTCATCGACGAGACCAAACCGCTCAACCGCTTGCTTCTGGAAGACGACCACGACGACCTCGAATTCCACCCGCCCCGGACGCGCCGCGACGGCGCGGGCGCGTGGAAACGCAAACAGCAGAATTTCCGCTTCAATGAAGCCTTCGGCCCCGAACCGGTCATGGACCGCATCCGCGAGTCCTGGACCCGGGGAAAATTGCTGGAAGAAGGCGGCGATGCCCTGTTCAAAACCCGCGCCGGTGTCGGCAGGGATCAGGTCAACGGCCAGATCGACATGGCCAAGGTGGAATCCCTGCTGGAACAGGCCGGCGTCATCGATCTGACCGGCTACAAGGGCCCCACGGGCCTGTTCAGCTACGACAAGGAAGACGCCATCAAGGATTTTCAGCCCGGAAACGGTCTGAGAGTGGACGGCGCCATCAAGCCAAACGGCGAAACCATGCGCACGCTAAGGGCCCAGCTCCAACCCCGGCTGAATGCTCCGGTCAAGCCCGAGCCGGCAGAAACACCAGAACCCGACCGGGTGCAGATCGCCGAGTCGGATGAAAATAGGACCGCCCAAACGACCCTGGCGCAGCCCCATGCCGGACCGAAGAGTTTGCTACAGCCGGACTCGGCGACATTGCCCGCGCCGACACCGCAAGCGACCAAGACCGGTTCCTCGCCATCACCATCCTCCAAACCGATCATGCCAATTCCGGCATACAAAAAATCCGTCGTCGGGCTGCAAGGCCTGGAGTGGCAGAAATGGGGCAACGCCGTGAGGAAACTGCCCAAACTTTCGGCAGCGGAAGAGAAAGCCTATATGGAAATCTTCGCCGCCGAGGGAGGGACCGACCCCGACCCAAAGAGTTCGGCGGTAAGCGGCATTATTCAGGGCACTTTGGACGATTTAATCAGAAAAGGCTATGTCAAGGGAGTCGCACCCGGCACGAAACCGGGTCAACTGCCAATTCCAAAACGCGCGGAGATCTATCGAGGCTATATCAATTTTGCCTTGAAAAATGCGGGAGGCAGCGCCGCACTGAGCCGGATCGGAGATTCCGAAGCAGGCGCCACCCTCGCCGACACCGTTTTCATGCATGGGCGAGGCGACGGTGCGCGGCTAATCCAAAAGGCCATCAACGATGTCATCCCGAAGAAAGTGCCGATCGGCGACGCCGTGGGAAACAAAACCTTCGAAGCATACAAATCATTGGTGGCCGACCCAAGCCAGCGCCGACGATTGCTGGCTGCGCTCGCCGACCAACGGCTGGAATTCGTTAAAAATAAATCAAACTTCAAAGGTAAGGCAACCCGAATTAATCATTTTCGGTTCCAGAACTTGCCGTGAAACACCGGATCGAAAAAAAATCCCAGCACCCGCCACTCATCGCCATGGCGGCGCAGGATGTATCTCGACAAAAAGTTCACGTCGGAACAATAGTCGAAAGTCCGGCATCCCACGCCATAGGGTTTACTGGGGTCGTTGATGGTGTCCATGACGCATTGGTCGTCGGGTTGACAACCCTGCCACTTCATTAATATCGCCAAATCCCCTGCTCGCACCGGAAGTTTTTCCACCCACGACGGAAGTTCTTCAAGCGCTTTCTGTGCGGGCGGGATGTCGGCCCGCCGAACTACGCCGCGGGCGATTTCGCGATAACGATGATAACTCAGGCGGAAGTAATCAGGAGACGCGTCAGGATGGCGGTCTCCCATTAAAATTCCCACACGCCGGCACAACACCCGTGGGCCCCCTTTGAAACAGAATTCCAATGTCTCGATGGCGCACAGCGGAGTTTTTGGATCGCCTACGCAGCTGCTGCTGCCGGCGGCGCCGAGAACGTCGAGAACGCGCCAAGTCTCCGCAGCCCACGCTCCGAAATTCGTGAAAAACAGAGCCAGGAAACAATAAAAGACAACATACTTCGGCATGGTAACTCCCGTCGGGCGAGCCGATAAGCGCGCCGCCTCTCGCCTAAGCGTTCCCGCATCCGATTATGCGGCAATAGATTTAAGTATGCAACCTTGGTTATCGGATGTGTAAGTCCAGGAAAAAGGTAAATAAGTGGAATGTT
>CALGIA010000113.1 GCA_937916005.1 uncultured Rhodospirillaceae bacterium | reverse complement strand
CGGGAGGCGCCACTCCCGTGCCCCGGGTTGTTGGGCCCATACGCCGGGTGCGGCCCGTACAGGTGCGCGATACGGAATTCCTGCGCGCTCACACGGATCATGCAATCAGGATTACCCTGCCCGGCCCGTTTACCATGAGCCAGCAGGCGCAGAACGAGTATTACGACGACGAAGAAAGCATGGCGATGGCCTATGCCGACGCGGTCAATGAAGAGGTCCGTGCGTTGTTTGCCGCCGGCGCCGATATTGTCCAACTCGACGAACCCTGGATGCAATCGCGCCATGAAAAGGCAAAAAATTTTGCGGTCGAAACCATAGCGCGCGCGCTTGACGGCGCAACCGGCGAGACGGCGGTTCATATGTGCTTCGGATATGCCGCGGTCGTTCATGAAAAACCGAGCGGGTATTCTTTTTTGCCCGAATTGGATGCCTGTTGCGCCGACCAGATTTCCATTGAGGCAGCCGAACCTGGATTGGATGTTTCGGTGCTAGGATCATTGCCGTCCAAAAAAATCATGCTCGGCGTGATCTCCATGGGGGATCCGGAAATCGAAACACCGGACATCGTGGCTGACCGGATTCGCGTCGCGCTGAACCACGTGCCGGCCGAGCGCCTGATCGTGGCGCCCGATTGCGGCATGAAGTACTTGTCACGCGAGATCGCCTTCGGCAAACTTTCGGCCATGGTCAAGGGCGCTGCCATCGTGCGCGCTGAACTCGGTGAAAAATGAGCCTCCCGATATTTGAAGAGATAATTCGATGAAAGCATTGGTGATCAGGGAATTTGGCGGTCCGGAGGTTATGCGGCTGGAGGAATTGCCGGATTTGATTCCCGGCCCCAATGACGTTGTGATCGCCGTACACGCCGTCTCGGTCAATTTCACGCTGGATGTCATGGTGAGGTCGGGGCGTTACGCCCGGGGCACGCCCCTGCCGCATGTCCTTGGCGTTGATCCAAGCGGTGTGGTGATCGCTGTCGGTCCGGACGTCGATCGCGTTGTGGTGGGGGACAGGGTGTCCGTGCAATCCGGTATCCGCTGCGGAACGTGCGAATTCTGCCTTGCGGGCCGCCAGTCCGAATGTAACAGCGGCAGCAGCCTTGGCGTCAATCGCTGGGGCGGCTATGCCGAACAGGTGATGGTGCCCCAGGAAGTGGTTTATACCATCCCGGATTCACTGGAATTCGCCGACGCGACCGTCATCGCCCGCCATTTCCCGACCGCGCGGCACATGCTGAAGACCCGCGCCGAACTGCAATCCGGCGAATGGATTCTTGTGATGGGCGCGGCCGGCGGTCTCGGTTCCAGTTCGATCCAGGTCGCAAAACTGATGGGCGCGACCGTGATCGCGGCTGCGGGCACCGACGACCGGGTCCGGACAGGGCTCGATTTTGGCGCCGATTACGGCGTCAATTACCGGGAACAGGATTTGGCTGCGGAAGTGACGCGAATCACCGGCGGGCGCGGCGTTGATGTGGTTGCGGAGAACATTGGCGATCCCGATCTGTGGCCCGGCGCTTTCAACAGTCTTGCCGTCCGGGGCCGGCTGGTGACGGCCGGCGCCCATGG
Source organism: uncultured Rhodospirillaceae bacterium (assembly GCA_937916005.1). GTDB lineage: Bacteria > Pseudomonadota > Alphaproteobacteria > MPNO01 > MPNO01 > CALGIA01. The sequence goes on along the minus strand of CALGIA010000113.1, from coordinate 9,872 downwards.
CGGCGGAACAGTGCCGCTTGATGTCAGCAGGCTTTACCTGCGACGTATCAGGATTATTGGCAGCCCCGGTTGCGACAATGCCGATATCGAATGGACGATGGAACAGGCCCACGCGGGAACCATTCGTCCCGCGAAAATCGACCGCATTATGCCGCTGCATGACGCGGATCAGGCGCATGGGCTGATGGAACGCCGGGAAACCTCAGGCAAGCTCATCCTCGACCCGACCCTGTCGCTCAACCTGCCGACGGTATAGCCGCGTTAACGCGGAATTACCGGAAGCAGGATGCGCGAGGCGTGCACGGCGTCGTGCCAGATGCTGTCGGTTCCAACCATTGACGGGTGATAGGGGTGTTGGAAGACCGCATCGGTCAGTCCGGAATCCCCGTTGGAAATCTCAAGGCGGATGCGGTGGTCCTTCTTGAAGACATATGAGCACGGCAGCACCTCAATATCGTACTGGTAAACTTTCCCGGGCTCGATTGGTTCGGGCATGTCATGCTTGTAGTACGGTCGCAGATCGGTGCTGCGTTCCGGGTCCTTTTCCCTGTGGGATGCCTGCAGCCATCCCTTGGATACGTTGACGGACGTCGGCTGGCGGCCCGCTTCGGCGTCGGCCGGCGTTCGCGGGTCCTGGTCGGCCAGCTTGACGATAAAGCGCGTGTCGATCTGGTCGCTCGATGCCATAAGCTGAAGGATGATTGAGCCCGTGACCTCCAAATCCTCGTCAAGCGGCGCCGATGTATAGGTCAGCACCCGGCGAATCGGATCGGGTCGTCCGTCGGGCCCCATGCCGATAACGCCCATGCGCCAGCCAGCATCGGGATAGTTGTATTCCGTCGCGCCTTCTCCGTCCGACGGAGGTTCAGTCGAAAGCCCGCCATCGTTGAGCGAGGTCAGGCTTTCCGATGGCCCCTTGCGCAGATACCAGGACTTGTATTCAGCCCGGTCCAGCGGCCATTTTGGCTCTTCGCGATATTCCTCGTCACCGCGCACGAAAATCCGTACGGGGGGCTCGTCCATGACACCGTTATCAATACCCTTCAAGTGATAGTCATAGAACGGCAGCATTTCCTTTTCGTGGAAATCGATGGAATCGAACCAGTGATGGGCGTCATGCACGTTCTTCGCGCCAGTCACCAACAGCTTCCTGGGACCTTCAAGTTCTTCATAGCCAAGCACATTTCCGCGCAGATGGAGCCCCATCTTGCCCCAATGTCCAATGGACAAGACCGGAATTTTTATGTCCTTCAGCCGCTCATGGGCCGACCGTTCCTTCCAGTAATCGTCATAGGTCGGATGTCCGATGATATCGCCGACAAGGTCGCATTCCATGCGCGGCCGTTTCGGCTCATTGCCGGGGCGGTGCTGGTTATTGGCCAGCAGCCCGATATACCAGCCGGGGCGATAGCTGCAGAAAATTCCGCCGTGATAGACCGAACCGCGATAGTGATCCACCAGCCCGTCATATGGGATGATGCATTTCAGCGCCGGTGGGTTCATGGCGGCCATGAACCATTGCGCCATGGCATAGTAGGATTGGCCGATGCCGCCGATGCGTTCGTTGCACCAGGGCTGTTTCGCGATCCATTCGATGACCTCGCAGTAATCTTCCTGCTCGGTCTTGCCCATGAACCCGAACGCGCCTTCGGACCGGCCCGATCCGCGCACATCCATATGGACATAGGCATAGCCCTGGTTCACATACCATTCGACGGGGCCGGTTTCCCGCCACGGAAAAATTGAATAGGCCGGGACATCGTCATATTCGTACTGGTAGGGGGATGCGGCAAATAAAGCGGGAAAGGCGCCGTCGCCATCCGGCCGGAAGATGCAGACCGCGATACGGACGCCGTCGCGCATGGTGACGTACACGTCTTTTTCGACCATCATTTTGTATTGCGCGGATGAGGAAGAATCCCCTTTACCCGATCCATCCATAACCATCGCCTCCGATTTATGACTTGTTGAGTTCTTCGATGGCGGCGACGATTTCGCTCGGCATGAAGGGTTTTTTCAGCACGCGATCCGCACCTACCATTTCGGCCAATTGCAGCACGGGCATTGACCCCACATCGGCGCCGCCCGACATGGCGATAATCTTGATGCCGGGATAAGTGCGCCGGATATCGACAATCGTCTCGATGCCTTCTTTTTCGGGCATATAGATATCGGTAACGACAAAATCCGGCGTCTTTTTTTCGAGTTCAGCCAGTCCGCGCCGCCCGTCCGATGCCAAGGTCACACCATAGCCGGCATCCAGCAAAAGCATTTCCAAGGTTTCGCGCACCAATTCATCATCATCGATGACCAAAACCTGAACTTGATTTTGTGTGCCGGGATTGTCGTCCATTAAATTCTCTTAATTTATTTCCCAAATGGCCGCGATATTGATTGTCACATGATTGCTCTTTGGCAGCGACCAAATAATTGTATCATATTACCTTCAATCGATCATCATCTATCCTTTAATATCATCTATTGCATGATCTATGGTTCCAATGTTCTACGTCTCTCGGATATAGTGATTTCATGGATAGGCGCGCACCACATACGGGTCCGTATTCGCCGCTGGTCATTGGTTCGGACGACCCTCCGCCGTTTGAGACCGTCAATGCCAGCGGACAGGCAAATTTGGTCCTGCTGTGTGATCACGCCTCCAATGCAATTCCGCAATCTCTTGCACAGCTCGGGCTCCTGCCGGAGGATCTTCGCCGGCATATCGCCTGGGATTCCGGCGCCGCCGAAGTAACGCGCATTTTATCGCGGCGGCTTGACGCGCCCGCGATTTTGTCGGGTTATTCCCGGCTCGTGATCGATTGCAACCGCAAGCCAGGGCACGAGACCTCGATTCCCGTGACCAGCGATGGCGTCGTTATCCCAGGCAACCAGGCGATTCCACCGGCGGAAGCGGCGCGCCGCGTCGAGGCGATCTTTCATCCCTATCATCATGCAATCGAAGCGGCGATCGATCATGTTCAGGCGCGTGGACTTCCGCCCGCGATTGTCGCCATCCACAGCTTCACGCCTGAAATGGACGGTATCGTGCGGCCTTGGCATCTCAGCGTGTTGTGGGACAAGGACCCCCGAATACCCGCACCGCTTTTGGCCGCGCTGCGCTCCCACGATGATCTCGTTGTTGGCGATAACGAGCCATATTCGGGACGGGAACATTATGGCTATTCGGCTGAAGTTCACGCCACGGCCGCCGGGCTGCCCAATGCGTTGATCGAAATTCGCGAAGATCAGATCCGGGATGAGTATGGCATTGCACGATACGCGGATATTCTGGGTGACGCTCTTGCTGAAACGCTGGCCGATCCCGGTCTTTACCGGGTGAAAAACTACTGATGGCGGGAAAAACACCAAGCTTTACCGTCGGGATCGAAGAAGAGTATCTGCTGGTTGACCGGGCCACGCGTGATCTGGTCAGCGAACCGCCCCCCGATATGATCGGGAAGTGCGAAGAGCGGCTCGGGAGCCAGGTCGCCTCGGAATTTCTGCAAACACAGATCGAAGTTGGAACGCGGGTGTGCGCGACCCTGCAGGACGCGCGCGATGATCTGGCATATCTCCGGAGTACGGTCGCCGAAGTCGCGAACGAATTCGGCCTCGCGCCAATTGCCGCATCCACCCATCCTTTCGGTCGTTGGCGCGATCAGAAGCCGACCGATAAGCAGCGCTATGCCGTTCTGGAGCAGGATATGCAGGTCGCCGCACGGCGATTGCTGATTTGCGGCATGCATGTCCATGTGGGGCTCGACGACGATGAACTCGCCATAGATATTCTGAATCAAATCCCTTATTTCCTGCCCCATTTGCTGGCATTGAGCACCTCGTCGCCCTTTTGGGAGGGGGCTGAAACCGGGCTGAAATCCTACCGGCTGTGTGTCTTCAATGAGCTGCCGCGTACTGGATTGCCCGAACAATTCGCCAGCCACGGCGAATATCGGCGCACCGTGGACGCGCTGGTTCGCGCAGGTCTGATCGAAGACGCCACTAAAATCTGGTGGGATGTCCGCCCCTCCGCGCGGTTTCCCACACTGGAAATGCGCATTACCGACGTATGCACCCGGCTTGACGACGCCATATGCATTGCGGCGATTTACCGCTGTCTGTGCCGTGCGCTGCATCGGCTGCGGCGCAACAATCAGCGCTGGCGTGTCTATTCCCGCTTTCTTGTCGATGAAAACCGATGGCGCGCCCAGCGCTATGGGTTTGACGAAGGGCTGGTCGATTTCGGCAGGGGTGAAATTGTCCTGTTCGAGACATTACTGGACGAAATCATCGGCCTGTTGCACGAAGACGCCGAATTTTTCGGCTGTCAGGATGAGCTTGAATATGCCCGTACCATCATTGCGCGCGGCTCGAGCGCCCACCGGCAACTCGCCACCTATCATCTGGCGATAAAATCGGGTGCGGACCATGAAACGGCCTTGAAATCGGTGGTCGATCTGCTGATCGAGGATACGGTCGCGGGGCTCTGATTTTTTATGTCCGGGGTTGGACATCAGGGGCCGCTGGTCCAATATCCCTGTTACCCGCATTCAGGAGGACAGGATGGACCAACAGACCCAAACAGAGCTGGAAGCCGCCGCTTTTCGAACATTGATCGGCCATTTCCAGAAGCGCAAGGATGTACAAAATATTGATTTGATGAACCTGTCCGGCTTCTGCCGGAACTGTCTCAGCAAATGGATGGTCGCCGCGGCCAAGGACCGCGGTGTGGAACTGTCCATGGATGAGGCGAGGGAGCATGTTTATGGCATGCCCTATGACGAATGGAAATCGAACCATCAAGCCGAAGCCAGCGCCGAACAACAGGCGCATTTCAAGGAAGTTATGGCCAACCCGGCCCTGACCACCGACGGTTAAGTTATTAGCCGCTTATCCACAGCTATTTCGCCCTTACCCGGTCCCGATCATTCTGATTCGGGGCCGGGTTCTTTATGGTCCTGACTCCCGGTTCGGGGATTTTGTGTAAGGGAGAGACGATCATGGCTGACGGTGACGCCGCACAGGAAAGGCTTCGCTCATTTATTGAACGAATTGAGCGGCTGGAAGAGGAAAGGGCCGAACTCGGCGCTGATATCAAGGAGGTTTTTTCCGAGGCCAAGGGAACCGGCTTTGATCCCAAAATCATGCGCCAGGTCATTCGGCTGCGCAAAATGGAAGACAGTGATCGTCAGGAACAGGAAATGCTCCTCGATACCTATCTGATTGCGCTCGGCATGGTGCAGTCTTCCGGCATCGACACGGCCGAGATCGCTGCCGCTGCCGCAGAGTAAGCGTTAACCCAGCGCGATGAAATGTGACGCGCAATTCCGGCAATCCGAACTGCCAAAACCGGTGATTGGGTGATGAGCGCCCGGCTTGGCCATTAATTCGGCCACCAGGCGGCATTCATCGCCGCCGAGGAAGGTCTGCACATCGATAATTTCGGCCACGGCGGTAACCCGGTCGATATGCCAGTGCGGCTTCTTGTCTTTGCGAAGATGACGGCGTACCCGTGCGCGGATACCGCCCGGTCCACGGGCGCTGCCCGCGTAGGCGTATCGTCCTGGGGGCAGTGTGGTTGCCGGCAGGCTGCCGATCGTCACGAAAATCGGAATTTCAGTTTCAATGATCAATACATATGCGCCGGGGACCGCCGGTAAATCGTCGGGGTCGGGCGCGCCCTGCATTTTTCAGACACCGGGTTTCTGATCGGCCAGGGCTTTTTCAAGCGCGGCGCCCAGATCGGCCTTTTCAACGCCGGCGAATTCTATGTCGGTGCGGTCGAGAAATGCGCCGGCGCAGTCATTCAGCGCCGCCGGTTCCGCCACTATGCCGGTCAGTTCATCCTCCAGCCAGGCGATGGCGTCGATGGGGCGTGGATGCCAGTCGCCGTTGATGATCGCGTGCAGAACCCGTCCGTCGCGAACCGCCAATGTCGCGCGGATCATCCCGCCCATTGCCTTGACCCGGCCGCGCCCGACCGTGTCGCCTGGCCGGAGCATGTCGCCAAAACGGTTGCGCTCGCTTTTGCCGAACAGCCAGTTGTCGGATTCGAATTGGGTTCGGAATTCCTCGGCGTAAATGTTTTCCGCCGCCGTCAACCCCGAGCGGTTGAGATCGGTTTCACCAAAGGCATATTCGATGCATTCCAGCGTAAAGGCTTCCAGTTCCGCATCGGAAATTTCGCGTTTCGCTTCCCGTTCCAGCCAGGTAAAGCGCGACGTCAGATCCTTGAGTTCCTTGTCCTGCACTTTTTCCGGCGGCATGGGCATGGCCCGGCCCGCCATCTCTGTGTCGATGGGTTTCAGATTGACCACGATACGAAGGGTCATGACCCCATTTTCGATTTTCAGCGATGTGGGCACCAGCTTGCGGCCTTCGACCTGAATATCATTCAGCGGCCGATATTCGGCGGCAAAACCGTATCGGCGGGCAAAAGTCTCGGCAAATGCCGTTAAGATCTGGGGAAATGCCTCCGCCGAGGTCTCCGGGACTCTGTCATGGTCTGTTTTGAGCGTCAAAACGATCAATGCGGAGCCTTTTCCTGCATATATCGCGCCACCGCCGTTCAGGCGCCGGCGAAAGGCGATTTTGTGCTGATCGCAGAATGCCAGGTCGAGCGCTTGTTCCGGGTCTTCATTGACGCCGATGGTGATCGAATCCGCGTCGAACATGCACAGATAGACCGTCGGGGGTGATTCTCCCGTCACCACGGCTCTTTCGATCGCCGGTGAGACGGACACCGAGAAATCGGCGTATGAATTGTGATCGATGATAAAACGCCAGTCGCTCATGTGGGGCCTCTACGGTTGTCAGTGACCAGCGCGCCATCGGGTAATTCGTCGATCAGCGTGATTTCGTCGGCGGAAATGAGGGTCTGGGATTTGAAACGCCGTGAAATTTCCTCGATGACGTCATCACCGCCCGGGCCTTCCAGCCGCAGCGCGACCCGGTCGCTGCCGCCGGGGCCCGATGTCACCGAGATGCAGTATTTCCCGGAAATCCCCTCCACTCCCAGCAGCACGGCGCGAATCTCCGACGGATAAAGTTTGACGCCTTTGATCTTGACCATATTGTCGGTTCGGCCAAAAACCACGCGCGGCAGATTTATGACCCGCCCGCACACAGGGTCGGTGGTGCGCCTTATGGTCAAATCACCTGTACGATAGCGGATCAACGGCTGGGCTTCCTTCTTGAGATGTGTCAGCACCAACTCGCCCCGTTCGCCATCGGGTACGGGCAGCCCGCTTTCCGGGTCGATGACCTCGGCATGCACCAACTCATCGAAAACATGCACGCCGTCGCCGCCGGGAAATGTGCGGGCCACGGGAAGGAATTCGGATAATGAAAACGCATCCACAAGAATGGTATCGGGCATGGCGGCACGCACGGCGCCATAAAGGGCCGGGTTTCCGGTGAAAGCCTCGCCGCCGGCGAAAAACACTCGGGGCGGCGTCAATCCGACTTCAATCAGACGCAATGAAAATGACGGATTTCCGGCCAGTACGGTGACGTTGTGTTTGGCGCATATTTCCACCGCCCGTTCCGCCTCGCCGGGTCCCAGTGGGATACAGGCCACCCCATGGGCTTCCATCTGGGTCTGGTAGAACAGTCCGGCAACGAACAGGTGATAGCCGAATGTGACGGCGCAAACATCGTCTTCGGTGACCCCGCAAGCATCCAGATGAGTCCGGCAGGCGGCGACAATATTGGCGATATCGCCCGCGCTCTGCATGGCGGGAACCAATGAATGCCCCATGGGGCTCATATTCATGCGCACCGGTCTTGCGCCCCCGAAGGCCCCGTAGCCCGGCTTTTCCATTTCGGCGACGAAATCGCCTCGAGTCATCAGCGGGACGGCATCGGCGAATTCCGCTTCGCTGGAAACCGCGCCGGGCAACCGGTTCCCGTAAAACGAATGTGACCCAAGCCGGTCCAGCATCCGATTGACCGCATCGAGCGGAAAAACCATGGGTTTTGCCTTCCTCTCATTCCGGATTGTTTTATGGGACCCGGCGGGGCGCGGCAAGCCATTCGGGATCGTTGACCAAATTGTCGCGCTGCGTATAGTGCCTGGCTTCCGATTTGATGATCCACATGGAGACAAAAATGCCGCTTACACCGCCTCCGGTGACGCGCGAGCCCATTCACACCAGGGCGATAGAGTGCCGCAGTTTTGCGCGCGATGATGGAATGTGGGATATCGAAGGGCATCTTACCGACGCCAAGTCTTACGCATTTGAAAATAAATACCGGGGGATGATGGCCGCGGGTGACCCGTTTCACGATATGTGGCTGCGTCTGACCGTGGATGAGAATATCGTCATCCGAAATGTTGAAACGGTGATGGATGTCACGCCGTTCCAGCTATGCGGAAATATCATCCCCGGCTTCGACAAGCTTGCAGGCCTCACGATTGGGCCGGGATGGAACCGTGATGTTCGCCAGCGGCTTGGCGGAGTGCAAGGCTGTGCGCATCTTGTCGATCTGTTGCGCCCGATTGCGACTGTCGCGTTCCATACCGTCCTATGGTCCAAATCCGGCCCCAGGAAGAAAAGCAAGGAAGAAGGGATCAAACCGCCGCTGAATACCTGCCATGCATGGAGCAGCGATGGCGAAATCGTGCGGACGGACTTTCCGGATTACTATACCGGGGCGTGATTATGCGGAATTCGGACGTTTTTAAGGAACTTTAGTGAGCTTGCAACCCCATCCCCGGGTCCCCATACTGTGTGCCGTGGATAGAAATACGGATATTTGGAGCCTGATAGCGGCGGATCAGCCCTTGGGTGCTGATGGGATCTGTGCCGCCCCTGGCTGTGCAGCGGAAGCAATTCATCGTGCGCCATTATCGCGCCGCGATCTGAAAAGCTTCATTTGGCTTTGCCTTGACCACGTGCGCGCGTATAACGCCGCATGGGACTATTATGCCGGGCTCAGTGAGCCGGAAATCGAAGCCCATCGGCGTGCTGATGTGACTTGGCGGCGGCCCACCTGGCCATTCGGAACCAGCGGCGCCTTCCGGGCGAATGGCGAAGGCCCTGAAATCCGGGACGTTTTCGAAGTTTATGAAAGCGTTGGAACAGCGAATGGCGCCCGAAATGGTTCAGCCCCCAAGTCTTGGGAGCCGGAGACTGAGGAACAAAAAGCGCTGGCGATGCTTGATCTTGCGCCGCCCGTAAACGCGGATCAGATAAAGATTCGATACAAAGAACTGGTAAAACGGCTCCATCCAGACGCGAACGGGGGCGACAAGAAGGCGGAAGAACGGTTAAAACTAATCAATGACGCCTATTCAACACTAAAGCGCAGCGAGTGGCTCCAGGTGGAACCCCGTTAGTAGATCGAGGAATCCCAGTATATGTCATCACAAAAAGCCAACGGGGGCGCCAACGGCGTTACCCTGGATATGCCTGATATCGAAATTTCCGTTCGCGAGATGTTCGGAATTGACATTGATATGAAGGTGCCGGCGTTCAGCGAACGGTCGGAAAACGTACCCGATATAGACGCGACATATTGTTTCGACAAGGAAACGACGGTCGCAATTCTCGTTGCATTCGCCCATAACCGGCGGCTCCTGATTCAGGGTTATCACGGCACCGGCAAGTCGACCCATATCGAACAAGTCGCCGCGCGATTGAATTGGCCGTGTATCCGGATCAATCTGGATAGCCATATCAGCCGCATCGATTTGATCGGCAAGGACGCAATCGTGCTGCGTGACGGCAAGCAGGTTACGGAATTCAGGGAAGGCATTTTACCCTGGGCTCTGCAGTCGCCTTGCGCTTTGGTGTTCGACGAATATGACGCCGGCCGGCCCGACGTGATGTTCGTGATCCAGCGCGTGCTCGAAGTCGAAGGCAAGCTGACGC
>CALGIA010000112.1 GCA_937916005.1 uncultured Rhodospirillaceae bacterium | reverse complement strand
GGTTTCAGTGTACGTATGAGGTCGATCTGCAGTTCGGACGGCGTATTGGCCCCTGAGCCGCACCAGAGCGTCGCGATACCCATTTCCTCCGCGGCGCGGGCATAGAGATGCCCGGCGGGGTGAATCCCCATGGGAAAGGATATATGGGCGATATCGTCCGGTCCACCATCCACCGCGCGCCACAGCCGGCGAAAGCTTTCCATGCAGTAATACAGGTCCATGGCCGAACGAGGATAGAACAGCGGCCGGCCGGTCGCGCCGCCGGACCGCCAGTATTCCACCACATCGGACCGCGGCCCGATGCAGAAATCCTCGTAAAAGCTTTCGGCCGGAAGCTCGCGGAGCTGTTCCTTGGTCATGATCGGGATCTTGCGCCACTCGTCCGGGTCATCCAGCCGCGCCATATCGATGTGGTCGAGCTTGCCCTTGAAAAATGCCGATTGGCGCGCGCGTTCCACGGCGATCGGCAGGCGCGCCCTGTGGATCGCGCGGATGTGGTCTTGCGATCCGGCGGGGTATGGCGCGTCTTCCAGCGTCAGCATCACGGCCGGACCTCCACGTAATTGACGATTTTTTTGACGGTCTTGACCCCGCGCGCCGCAGTGAGGGCTTTTTTGAGTTCTTCGCCCGACCGCGCCCGGCCGATGATATAGACATGGGAGAAGGCGTCGGCGGCAACCCGGTAATTGACATCGGCCACGCCCCGTTCGCCGACCAGCGATAGCCCGACCTTGGTGTCCAGCACCAGCGCATCTCCCCAGCCGATCATCTTGCCGGCCTTCTTGCGCTTGTCTTGTTCGGCTTCACTCATATAGCGAACATGCCAGTATAATTTTTTGACATATTTGACTTTTTTGACTTTGGAAAAAAAATCGTCATAAAGCTTTTTGTCGTCAAACAGCCCGGTGATCAGCAACCGCTGTTCATAGATCTCGGTCGAGGCCTTGATGGTGCCCAACTTGGCCATGATGGCGTTGACGGCGATGATGATCTTGTTGTCCTTGACGATGTCCGAGGTCGAGCGGGCTTCGATGGCGCGGTCGAACAGGGTCTTGGGCGACGTGATCACATCCAGAAAACCGGCCCGGGCGGACGTATCCGATCCCAGCGAAACCGCGGCGGCGAGGATTGCGACTGGAATGAAGTTGCGAATGTTCATGATCGGTTTTTATCCAAATCGGGGTCTTCAACGCGCCGCCACACGGATGCCAGCCAGGGCTGTTCCGCGCGGGGTTTGCCTTCGGGCCGGTAGTAGTGGCGGATTTCCTCGAACCCGGCGCCGGCCACATAGTCCCGCCATGTCTCGTAATCATGAAAGGCGCAGAAACGTTCGCCATTCATCACTTCGGTATTGTCGCCGCGCGGGTTTGACGTAAACAGCACGCCTCTCGGCTTAAGCGCAGCCCGGAGTTCTCCCAAAACCCGCGATATATCGGATCTGGGCACGTGAAACAGGGATGCGTTGGCGAATATGCCGTCAAATCTGCCCGCCGGCAGGTCCAGGGACAGAAAATTCTGCTGCAGCACCTGGCAACCGGTCAGGTCATGGGCCATGCGGGCCATTTCGGGCGCGCCTTCTACCCCGACGGCGTCATGGCCGAGCCCGCTGAACCAGGCCAGGTCGCGGCCGGGACCGCAACCCACGTCCAGAATGGCATGGGGTGGCGGGCCGTCCAGTTCATCGAGCAGGGCAAGGCGGTTCTGATCCACATCGTGGTCCTTGGTGCCTTCCCAGAACGATTCCGCCGACTTGCTGTAATGTTCCAGGGTGCGCGCGATCAGGGCGTCTTGCGTTGGATTGGCCATGAATTTACAGCGACCCCAGGGAACGGGCGTGTTCGCGCAGCACGAATTTCTGGATCTTGCCCGTCGATGTCTTAGGCAAGGGGCAGAATACGACCGTTTTCGGCGCCTTGAAATGGGCCATGTTGTCGCGGCAATAGGCGATGATGCCGGCTTCGTCGGCCTCTTCACCGTCCCGGAGCGTCACGAAGGCGCAGGGGGTTTCGCCCCATTTGTCGTCCGGGCGCGCGGCTACAGCGGCTTCCAGCACGGCCGGGTGGCGGTACAGGACGCTTTCGATCTCGATCGAGGAAATGTTTTCGCCGCCCGATATGATGATGTCCTTGGACCGGTCCTTCAGTTCCACATAGCCGTCTTCGTGCCAGACGCCCAGATCGCCCGAGTGGAACCAGCCGCCGGCGAAGGCTTCGTCGGTGGAGTCCTTGTTCTTCAGATAGCCCTTCATGACGATATTG
>CALGIA010000111.1 GCA_937916005.1 uncultured Rhodospirillaceae bacterium | reverse complement strand
CGGTTCAAGGGAAAAGTCGTCTGGATCACGGGCGCATCGTCGGGCATCGGCGAGGCGCTGGCCCACGCCTTCCATAATGAGGGCGCCCATGTGATCCTGTCGGCGCGACGCGTCGATGAATTGAACCGGGTCGCCCATGATCTGGGGGACGGAGACGGGGAACATCTGGTGATCCCCCTCGACCTGGCCGATGAGACGTCGCTTTCCCAGGCGGCCGGGCTGGCGTTCGAACGGTTCGGGCATGTGGACATCCTGGTCAATAATGCCGGCCGCACAATGCGCGCCACGATAGTCAAAACCGAAATGAATGTGTTTCGCGATCTGTTCGAGACCAATTTTTTCGGACCTCTGGCGCTGGCCAGGCTGGTCCTGCCGTCAATGGCCGAGGGCGGGCGGATTTTGGTGATTTCCTCCATTGCCGCGAAATACTCGACGCCGCTGCGATCGGGCTATAGCGCGTCCAAAGCAGCGCTTGAACGTATTTTCGCCGCCTTGCTGGCCGAGGAATGGTCAAGAGGATTAGAAGTGACAACCATTGTCCTGGGGTCGGCCAACACCAATATTTCCGTCAATGCGGCGACTGGAAACGGCGGAACCTATGGCAAAAAGAACAAAATCCAGGCGGACGGGATGGACCCGGAGCAGGTCGCAAGGCGTATTCTCGACGCGGTGGCGCGGGGACGGCGGGAAGTCATGATCGCGCCCTTGTGGCAATGCTGGCATGTATGGCGCGCCAAATATTTTCCCTGGTGGTCGTCGCGCGCCTTGCGATTGCCGGCAAGAAATTCGTCACCGAAGACTTGACGACAGGCGCGCGCCAAGGCGTGATGGGCCCTTCGGAAACAGGGAGCTCAGGAGCCGTGCCGGAACCGTTGTGGCGGCCATCGCCCGAACGCATCAACAAGGCCAACCTCACCGCCTTTATCGCGGCGCTGAAAGAGGAATGGGGTTTCGAGCCCGCCGGTTACGCCGAGCTTCACGCCTGGTCGGTCACTGAGAAAGAAAAATTCTGGCGTTCCGTCTGGTCGTTCTGCGGCGTGATCGCGGAGACCCAGGGCCAACTGGCGCTGGTCGATGGCGACAAGATGCCGGGCGCGCGCTGGTTCCCCGAGGCGCGGCTGAGCTTCGCGGAAAATCTGCTGCGCCGGCGCGATGACGGCCCGGCGCTGATATTCCGGGGCGAAGACCGGGGCCAGCGCGACATGTCACGGGGCGCACTGTATGATCTGGTATCGCGTATCGCCCAGGGGTTGGAGGCTGAAGGCGTGACCGAGGGCGACCGGGTGGTCGGCTATCTGCCCAATATCCCGGAAGCGGTCGCGGCCATGCTGGCGGCCAATTCCCTGGGCGCGATCTGGTCGTCATGCTCACCCGATTTCGGGACCGGCGGCATTCTCGACCGGTTTGGCCAGATCGAGCCGGTGGTGCTGTTCACGGCCGACGAATATTACTACAACGGCAAACAGATCGAGACGCTGAGCCGCGCGCGTGAAGCCGTCGCGGGGCTGCCGACGCTGCGGCGCGAAATTGTTATTTCCTACACCGGGGAACAGGTGGATGGACCCGACCTGCCCCATGGGATCTCGCTGGATGATTTCATCGCGCCCCATGCAGCGCGTGGCATTCCGTTCCGCCAACTGCCGTTCGATCATCCGCTATACATCCTCTTTTCATCAGGCACCACGGGCGCGCCGAAATGCATCGTGCATGGCCAGGGCGGCACATTGCTGCAGCATATGAAAGAACAGATTCTCGCCACCGACGTAAAACCGGATGACAGGCTGTTCTATTTCACCACCCTGGGCTGGATGATGTGGAACTGGCTGGTCACGGGACTAGCCGCCGAAGCCACGCTATTGCTGTATGACGGATCGCCGTTTCACCCGGACGGCAATGTCATGTTCGATTTCGCCCAGGACACGGGCATGACCCAGTTCGGCACGTCGGCGAAATTCATCGACGCGGTGAAAAATGCCGGGCTGACGCCGAACAAGACCCATGATCTGTCGAAGCTGCGCACCATAATGTCGACCGGGTCGCCGCTGGTCGCGGAAAGCTATGATTTCGTATACGAAAATATCAAATCCGACATCTGCCTGTCATCCATTTCCGGCGGCACCGATATCGTATCCTGCTTCGTGACCGGGAATCCGACCGGGCCGGTCTGGCGCGGCGAAATTCAGGCGCTGGCGCTGGGCATGGATGTTCAGATCTTTGACGATGACGGCAATTCCGTGATCGGCGAAAAGGGCGAGTTGGTCTGTGCGACGCCGTTTCCGTCCACCCCGGTGGGGTTCTGGAACGACCCGGACGACGCCAAATACCGCGCCGCTTATTTCGAACGCTTTCCCAACATCTGGTGTCACGGCGATTACGCCGAGATTACCGAACGGGGCGGGATGGTCATCTATGGCCGCTCGGACGCGGTGCTGAACCCGGGCGGGGTGCGCATCGGCACGGCGGAGATATACCGCCAGGTTGAACAGATGGAAGAGGTCGAGGAAGGCCTCGCCATCGGTCAGGAATGGGACGGCGACGCCCGGGTGGTGCTGTTCGTCCGACTGAAGGACGGCCAGATACTGGACGACGATCTGTCCGCCCGGATCCGGTCGCGCATTTTCGCCAATTGTTCGCCGCGCCACGTACCGGCGCGCATCGTCCAGGTCGCCGATATTCCACGCACCAAATCCGGCAAGATCGTCGAGCTTGCGGTGCGCGATATCGTCCACGGGCGCGAGGTAAAAAACATCGAGGCGCTGGCCAATCCGGAAGCGCTTGACCTGTTCCGCGACTGTGCGGAATTGCAAAATTAGGAGTTAAAACATGCCCAAGGATTACAAAGCCCTCGCCGCCGATATCGATTCCCGCGCGGTGGCGCTGTTCAAGGCCGCGCCCGGCCCAATGCGCGCCTTTCGCGGATTGATGGAGGCCGCGACCCTCGACGGTGCGCTCGATTCGGCGACCAAGGAGCTGATGGCCGTGGCCATCGCCGTGGCGACCCATTGCGACGGCTGCGTCGTGTTCCATGTGCGCGCCGCCGCCAAGCATGGCGCAACCCGTGAACAGCTTGCCGAAACCATCGGCGTGGCGGTTGAAATGGGCGGCGGTCCGGCGGCGGTGTATGGCGCCGACGCGTTGGCCGCGTTCGACCAGCTGGCCGGATAAACTCGATGGATCGGCACAATGCGGAAATCCGCCGGCTCAAGGACATGATCGACGGCTGTTCCCGCGCGGTGGTGTTCACCGGCGCGGGGATTTCGACCGAATCCGGGATTCCGGATTTCCGCAGCCCGAACGGCATCTGGTCGAAAACCACGCCGATCTATTTCGACGAATTCGTATCATCCGAAGCCGCGCGGCGCGAAGCCTGGCGGCGCAAATTCCACATCGACCAGGATATCGACAATGCCGAACCCAATCGGGGCCACCGGGCGGTCGCCAGGCTGGTACGCGAGGGCGTGGTATCGGCGGTCATCACCCAGAACATCGACGGGCTGCACCAGCTATCGGGCGTGCCGGAAGAAAACATTATCGAACTGCACGGCAACGGCACCTACGCCAAATGCCTGACCTGCGCGACGCGCTATGATCTGGAGCCCATCAAGAAAGATTTTCTCGAGGCGGATATCATCCCCGAATGCCGGTTTTGCGGCGGGTTGATCAAGGGGGCGACGATTTCATTCGGCCAGGCCATGCCGGAAGACGAAATGCGGCGCGCCCAAGACGCCACCCTGGCCTGTGACCTGTTCATTGCCATCGGGTCGTCGCTGGTGGTGTATCCCGCCGCCGGCTTTCCCGCCATCGCCAAGGAAAACGGCGCCCAGCTGGTGATCCTCAATCGGGAACCGACGGATCTCGATCACTTGGCCGATCTGGTTCTGAACCTGGAAATCGGGCCCACCCTGGGTGAAGCCGCCAACGTGAATTAAGCGGGACAGCGCAGATACATCCTGCCGAGTCCGTTGACGGTCATGAAGATCTGCTGGAATTGCTGCATGAACGCGTCCCAATCGGGGGCGATGTTATCGGGCGCCGCCGCAACGATCTTTTCGTGAATTTCCTTCAGGGACCGCTTGCCGTCGATCAGCATGAAAATCGCGGGCGCCATCTGCGGCAAATTGAACCCCGCCTTGATGCCGTCCAGCTCCACGGTCATGGTGCGGTTGGTCGCCATTTCCTTAGCCATTGCGGCGCCATCGAGTTCCCGCAGGATGGGCACGGCGTCGGGCGACCCCAACATGGCCACGGTGGGTTGGTCATTATCGCTCCGCACGGCATAAAACCGATGGGTCTTCATATTACCGCAGAGCAGCTCGGCAAAGGCGCAGCGCTGCAGGCCGGACATGGCGCGAATGCGGGGGCCCAATTCTTCATCCTGAATATAGATGCCCGGTTCATAGCGCAGCGGGTCGAGGAACGTCACCAGCTTCAGTTCGGCCTGGGCCACAAGTTCGGCTATTTCCATGATCGAATAGGCCCGGTCCCGCGAATGCAGCAGTAAATCATAAATTCCGGCATCGCCCAGGCCCGTGTGATCGCCGACAAACGGGTTGCGCTTGAGCCAATTGGTCGGCGGCAGGCTGTTCAGCGTCCGCCGCGCGATATCAAGCTTCACATCGTCCGATGCGTTTTCGGACATCATCCGGACCATCGCCTGGACATGGTAGACGCCCGTGCGGCCGAGCGGCGCGTACAGCATCACCCCCATGCCGCCATGGGGCAGAAGCGCACCGCCCAGGGTTTTCAGGCCGGCGAGCGGGTCTTCCAGATGATGCAGCACGCCGCAACAATCGATGTAATCGAATTCGCCGAGGCCAAGCGCCGGTAGATCATTGAGTGAACCGGTAACGAACTGGATATTGGTCAGGCCCCGGGCTTTGGCGCGCGCGCGTGCGACATCGCGCGATGCCTCGGAAATATCGAGATAGATGATTTCCGCATCGGCGTTGATATCGGCGAGCTGCTGGGCCAGCATGATTGTTGCATCACCGGTTCCGCCGCCGGCGAACAGGGCGCGGAACGGTTTGGAAAAATCGCGGCTTCCGCCGAACAGGAAATGGTCGATTTCAAGAATATGACTGGGGGAGCCGACAACCAGCCGGGTCGCTTCGTCACCCGGGTCGCGCGGCGGATAGGGATATCTCTCATACTGGGCGCGGACCGGGTCGGTCATGCTGTTGTCGTCATTCTGGCCGTCATTCATGGTACAAACCTGCTAGGGAAAAATCATCTTGGGGTTTTCGTTAACGCACCGGCTTGGTAGTAAAGGACCCATCATGCGTGGATATTTTGGAATCGGCGTCGAAGGCGTCAGCAAAGCGATCAATGTCGGCAACCTTTTTCGGTCGGCAAATGCCTTTGGCGCCAGCTTCATGTTCACGGTCAGCGCCGTATATAATGCGGAGGACAGCACGTCGGACACCTCCGATGCAACCGGGCAGTTGCCATTCTACGCGTTCGATTCGTTGAGCGCCATGCGGCTGCCCAATGATTGCAGCCTTGTGGGCGTTGAAATTCATGATGATGCCGTGGATTTGCCCAGTTTTCGTCACCCCAGGTGCGCGGCCTATGTTCTGGGCATGGAGCGCGGCAGCCTGACGCCCGAAATGGTCGAATGCTGCGATCACCTGATCAAAATTCCGACAAAATTCTCACTCAATCTGGCGGCTGCCGGCGCCATCGTCATGTATGATCGGCTGACATCGGTTGGCCGCTTTGGCGAACGACCGGTCGTGCCCGGCGGCCCGGCGCAGCCGTTGCCCGAACATGTGTTCGGCGAACCCGTCTGGAAAAAGAAACAGAAACAGCGTGAGCGAGCGCGACGTTCCTAGAATGTTACCGACAAAAGAAAGTTCCCGTATGCCTTTGAGATATACGAACTCCCTAATTCAACGATTCATGGTGATCGCTTTTATGGCGTCGTTATCCTTGCAGGCCGGCAACGCGGCCGCGGCGATCAAGAGCAAGTCACTTGGCGAATTCAAACATTGGTCGGCCCATGAATTCCGGGAAGGGCAGGCCAAAACCTGCTACGCCCATGGCGAGCCGACCAAAATGACCGGAAAGTACAAAACCCGGGGCAAAACTTACATCCAGGTCACGCACCGTCCCGCGGAAGGAACCTGGAACGAGGTCGGCATTACCGGCGGCTATGCCTATCGCGCCGATAGCGAAGCCATTGTGACCATCGACAAAAAACGTTTCGTGCTGTTCACCGACAAGGATACGGCCTGGGCGAAAGACGCGCGGCAGGATCGAATCCTTGTACGCGCCCTGAAGAAGGGCCGGGAGATGACGGTCCGCGCGACATCAAGCCGGGGCACGGTAACCATCGACACCTATTCACTGTCGGGCTTTACCCAAGCATATCAGGCCATGGGCCGGGCCTGCAAACGGCGGTAACCAGACATTTCACAACGCCCAAATATCTGGCCATGAAATTATCCGCCACAAGGCTCAACGTCCTGCTGCTGGCGACCTGCCAGGGGCTCAACGGAACAGCGCTGTCGATTGTCATTCTGGCCGCCCCCCTGGCGGGCCAAATGCTGGCCGAGGACAAGGCGCTCGTGACCCTGCCGCACGCCATGCAGTGGCTGTTTACGATGATGACGGCCTACCCCGCATCGATGCTGATGCGTCGATTCGGCCGCCGCCTGGGATTCATATCCGCCGAAGGGTTTTACATTATCGGCGGTCTGTTCTGCGTTTATGCGCTGATCAGTTCCCAGTTCATGTTGCTCTGGATCGGCGCCTGTTTCCTGGGGTCGGGCAACGGGTTCGCCGTCTTTTATCGTTTCGCGGCCGCCGACGCCGCCGATGAAAGATTTCGGAGCCGCGCCATATCCTACGTGCTGGCCGGCGGCGTCATCGCCGGGTTCATCGGACCGAAAATCGCGACCGAAACCCGTGACTTGTTCGATGCATCCCTGTTCATAGGGTGCTATGCGGCCATTGTCGCCATTTCGTTCGTCAAGATGGCGGTGCTGTCCCGGTTAAAAATGCCACGCCCGACGGTCCACGAAAGAAGCGCCGGCCAGGGCCGCCCAATGAGCGAGATCGCGCGCCAACCCCGATTCCTGGTGGCGATCATGTCCTCCATGATGACGTGGGGGCTGATGGTGCTGTTGATGGCGTCCACGCCGCTGGCCATGCAGGTCAACCACCACGTATTTGCCGACAGCGCCTTCGTGATCCAGTGGCATATCGTCGGCATGTTCGCGCCGTCATTCATCACCGGCGCATTGATCCTGCGATTCGGGCTGGCCAATATCATGCTGACCGGCGCGCTGCTTCAGGTCGGCGCGGTGGCGATCAACCTGGCCGGAATGGAGGTCTGGAATTTCTGGGCTTCCAACTTCGTCTTGGGCATCGGTTGGAATTTCCTGTTCGTCGGCGGCACCACGCTGTTAACCACCACCTATACCCAGGCGGAACGGGCCAAGGTTCAAGGTCTTAACGATCTTCTGGTCTATGGCACCGCGGCCCTTGCGTCGTTCGGGTCCGGCGCAATGCACCATTTTTTGGGCTGGCAAACCGTCAATTTGGCAGTTGCCCCGCTGGTCCTGATCGTTTTGGCTTCGAATTTCTGGCTGCGGCGAATACCTGCGCAACAGCCGGCGGAATAATGGCGCTGAAGCCCGGGGCGCACTATATTCACCCCATGATATTAGAATCCGAGACCATGGAGGCCAGGAACGGCCCGGCGCTTGATACCCGGATCGAGCTGGTCGGGCTGTCGCGCGAGGAGCTATCCAACGCCGTGGCGGAACTGGACCTGCCCGAATTCCGCGCCAAGCAGATATGGCACTGGATCTATCATCGGGGCGCGAAATCCTTCGACGAAATGACCACCCTGGCCAAATCCCTGCGCCCGCTTCTTGCGAAACAATTCACCATCCACCGCGCCGGCATAGCGGAGGCCCAGCTTTCCAATGACGGCACGCGGAAATGGCTGCTGGATTTCAACGACGGAAAACAGGCGGAAACCGTGTTTATTCCGGAACGGGACCGGGGCGCGCTGTGCATTTCATCCCAGGTCGGCTGCACGTTGAGCTGCGCGTTCTGCCATACCGGAACCCAGCCCATGGTGCGCAACCTGACGGCGGGCGAAATCGTCGGCCAGATGATGATGGCGCGCGATGAAATCGGCGAGTGGCCGGCAGCTCAGGCAACGCGGCTGTTGTCCAATATCGTTATGATGGGGATGGGCGAGCCGCTTTATAACTATGACAATGTGGTCAAGGCGCTGCGGATTATCACCGATGAAGACGGCATGAGTTTTTCACGGCGGCGCATCACCCTGTCGACCGCCGGCGTGGTGCCCAGGATCGCCGACGTGGGGCGGGATCTGGGCGTCGGGCTGGCCATTTCCCTGCATGCGGTGCGCGACGACATCCGCGACATTCTGGTGCCGTTGAACAAGAAATACCCGATCGCCGAGGTGCTGGACGCATGCCGCGCCTATTTCGGATCGCGCAATTCGCGGCGTATTACGTTCGAGTACGTCATGCTGAAAGGCATCAATGACTCGCCCGCCGATGCGCGCGAACTGGTTCGGCTGATCCAGGGCATTCCGGCCAAGGTCAACCTGATTCCGTTCAATGCCTGGCCGGGCGTGGAATTCGAATGTTCGGCGCCGGAAACCATCGCCACCTTCGCCGAGATCATCAACCGGGCCGGTTACACCTCGCCGGTACGCCAGCCACGCGGGCGCGATATCATGGCCGCCTGTGGGCAGTTGAAATCCGCCAGCGAACAAATCCAAAAATCACGAAGACTCCATAAGAAAGAAGAATAACCATGAAAATTGGACTTTTTGATCATCTGGAACGGTCCACCGACCGGCCGCTGGCAACCCAGTTCGACGAAAGACTGGAATTCGCCGTGGCTGCCGATGAGGCCGGGTTTTACTGCCTGCACGTTGCCGAACATCACTCATCGCCGCTGAACATGGTCCCGGCGCCGGGCATCTGGCTCAGCGCCGTGGCGCGCGCGACCAAGCGTATCCATCTGGGCCCGCTGGTGTATCTGCTGACGCTGTATTCACCGCTGCGCCTGGCCGAGGAAATCTGCATGCTCGACCATCTGAGCAAGGGGCGGCTGGAAGTCGGCGTCGGACGCGGCGTATCGCCGTTCGAGCTGAATTTTCACCATGTGGACGCGGAAGAATCCCGCGAAATTTTCTTCGACGCCTATGAATGCCTGAATGCGGCCCTGACCCAGGATGAATTCAGCCATGACGGCAAATATTTCCAATATGACAAGGTGCCCATGCCGCTGCGGCCGTTGCAGGCCCCGCATCCCCCCTATTGGTACGGATCATCGAACACCGTCGGCGCCACCTGGGCCGGTGAACAGGGCATGCATTTCACGGCGAACGGCCAGCCGGAACTGGCCAAGGAAAATATCGACGCCTACCGCACGGCCCTGACCAAACGCGGTGGCCCGGCCCAGCCCAAGGGTGAATTCCCGGGCGGTGCGGCCATTGGATTGCTGCGCCATATTGTCGTGGCGGATACGGATGAAGAGGCCGAACGCATCGCCCGTCCGGCGCTGGAACATCACGCCGACAGCCTGAACTGGATCCGCAAGAATTACGGCTCGTCCGAGTTTACCAACCGGCTCAACGTGCATCGGGGCGCCGATTATGACAGCTGGCGGGAAATGAACATGGTAATCGCCGGCAGCCCGGAAACCGTGCTGACGGAGATCAAGCGCCAGGCGGAAATGCTCGGTTTGAATTACCTGCTGACCTATCTGTTTTTCGGCAACATGGCGTTTGCAGATGCGAAACGCTCCATGCAGCTGTTCACAAATGAAGTCATGCCAAAACTCGCCGATATATGAGGCAACGATTATGACCAAGCAGCTGATCTATGTGGGCGATCCCATGTGTTCATGGTGCTGGGGCTTTGCGCCGGTCAAGCGCGCGCTGGAAGACCTCTGCGAGGGCCGCGCCGAATTTTTGCTGGTGGTGGGCGGATTGCATCCGGGCACGACCGAGCCCCAGGATGATGAACGCAAACAATTCCTGGAAGAGCATTGGCATGATGTGGGCGAACGCACCGGGCAACCCTTTGATTTCGCCATTCTGGATCGTGACGACTTCGTCTATGATACCGAACCGCCGTGCCGGGCCGCCGTCACCATGCGTGAAATGCTCGGCAACCCGACCACCCTGGCCTATTTCAGCGCCCTGCAACAGGCTTTCTATGAAGACGGGGTTGATATCACCGAAACCGACGCCCTGACGACAATTGCAATCGATTTCGGCGTGGATGGCGGCGCCTTTAAGGACCGTTTCCTGTCCCAGGACATGCGAAAGGCCACAATTGCCGACTTCGGGATCGCCAGATCATACGGAGTCAGCGGTTTCCCGACGGTACTTGTGCGCGAAGATGAAGATTACGCCTATCTGACCATCGGCTACCAGCCCCTGGAACAGATCGGCCCGTTGCTCGAAGGATGGCTCGAGGGAACCCTGGCCCAGGAAGCGGGTGAATAAGCCCGATCTTGCCGCGACCGGGCTTTTGCCTATACTGCGCCGCCAATCCGGATAGACACCCGATAGACCACATGCTTAAGGAAAGTGCGCCATGACAGGCGATGTAAATAAAATCGTGCTGGCTTATTCCGGCGGACTCGACACCTCGGTGATCCTGCGCTGGCTGCAGGAAACCTATAATTGCGAGGTGGTGACGTTCACCGCCGATCTCGGCCAGGGCGAAGAAGTAGAACCCGCCCGCAAGAAGGCCCAGGCCGGCGGGGCCAGCGAAATCTATATCGAGGATCTGCGCGAGGAGTTCGTGCGCGATTTCGTGTTTCCCATGTTCCGGGCCAATACGGTCTATGAGGGGCTCTATCTGCTGGGCACCTCTATCGCGCGGCCGCTGATCGCCAAGCGCCAGATCGAAATCGCCCGGGAAACCGGCGCCGATGCGGTGTCCCACGGGGCCACCGGCAAGGGCAATGACCAGATCCGGTTCGAACTCGGCTACTATGCGCTGAACCCCGACATCAAGATCATCGCGCCGTGGCGGGAATGGGATTTGAATTCCCGCACCAAGCTGCTGGAATATGCCGAATCCCACCAGATCCCCATCGCCAACGACAAGCGCGGCGAAGCGCCCTATTCCACCGACGCCAACCTTCTGCATATTTCCTATGAAGGCAAAGTGCTGGAGGATCCCTGGGTGGAACCCCATGAAGACATGTTCACCCGGTCCGTATCGCCCGAGGCCGCGCCCGATAAACCGCAATATGTCGAGATCGAATTCACCGCCGGAGATCCGGTTGCAATCGACGGCGAAAAACTGTCTCCGGCGGCGCTGCTGACCCGGTTGAACGAGCTGGGCGGCGCCCACGGCATCGGCCGGCTCGATCTGGTTGAAAACCGTTATGTGGGCATGAAATCCCGTGGGGTGTACGAAACCCCGGGCGGCACATTGCTGCTGGCCGCCCATCGCGGCATTGAGAGCATTACCCTTGATCGCGGCGCGGCCCATCTGAAGGATGAGATCATGCCGCGCTATGCGGAACTGATCTATAACGGTTTCTGGTTCGCGCCGGAGCGCGAGATGCTGCAGGCCGCGATTGATCAGAGCCAGGCCCATGTCTCGGGCACGGTCCGGCTCAAGCTCTATAAAGGCTCGGTCAATGTCGCCGGTCGCAAATCGCCCAACAGCCTGTATTCCGTCGACCATGTCACCTTCGAGGCGGATGAGGTTTATAACCAGCGCGATGCCGAAGGGTTCATAAAACTGAACGCCCTGCGTCTGCGCCTGCTGGGCATGGGCCGCGCGCGCTGACCCTTTCGGGAGGCAACATGACCGCGCTTTCCTCCCTTCCCGCGCCGGTGCGCGGCGCCATGTGGATGCTGGGGCAAGCTGCGTCGTTTTCCATCATGATCGCCGCTGTCCGATCCCTGTCGCCGAACTATTCGGTCTTCGAGATCGCGTTCTTCCGCGCCGCCATCGGCCTTCTTTTCCAGCTTCCCTGGGCATTGCGCGCCGGAAAAGAGGCGTTTCGGGCGGATAATCATCGGATATTGTGGCTCCGCAGCCTGCTCAATTTCGCCGGGGTGGTGGTCTGGTTTCTGGCGCTCAGCCTGCTGCCGATGTCCGATGCCGTCGCGCTGCAATTCACCCTGCCGCTGTTTTGCGTACTGGGCGGCGTGCTGTTTCTGGGCGAAAAGGTCGGGCTGCATCGCTGGGCCGCAACGGCGGTCGGGTTTACCGGCGCGCTGGTGATCATCCGCCCCGGGTTCGATGGACTTGGACCGGAAGCGCTGGTCGCATTGGCGGCCGCCGCACTTTATGCCGGGGTGCATCTGACCACCCGCGCCATCGCCAACACCCATGTAGGGGTGATGGCGTTTCATATGAATTTGATCGCCCTGCCCCTGACCCTGGCGCTTGCCATCCCCGGCTGGGTGACGCCGTCATGGAATCATATGCCCTGGATACTGGCGCTCGGCATTTTCGGCACCACGGCGCATTTTTTCATGGGCCGCGCCTATCGTCTGGCCCCGGCCAGCGTCATCGCCCCGCTTGATTTTTCCAAGCTGATCTTCACCGCGCTGTTCGGCTGGTTCCTGTTCCACGAAGTCTCACACGGTTTCATCTGGCTTGGCGGCGCGATCATCATTTGCAGCACGACCTATATCCTGCGCCGTGAAGCCCGCGTGGCGCGGCAGA
Source organism: uncultured Rhodospirillaceae bacterium (assembly GCA_937916005.1). Taxonomy (GTDB): domain Bacteria; phylum Pseudomonadota; class Alphaproteobacteria; order MPNO01; family MPNO01; genus CALGIA01. Next base: position 46,482 of record CALGIA010000111.1, on the reverse strand, counting down.
CGGCGTCATGAACAGCCCCCCCACCAAATCCTTCGCACGCGGCGTGTTCTGGATGGTTCTGACCGCCATGTCGTTCGCGGTCCTTTCGGTCGCGGTGCGGGGGCTGACGGTTAAATTTCCCGCTGTGGAAATCGTTCTGATGCGGGCGGTTATCGGCCTGTTCATGATCATCCCCCTGATCGGAAAATTCGGCTTTCGGGCATTGCAGACCAGGCGCATCCCCTTGCATCTGATACGCACCGGCTTCGCCTTCATCGGCATGCTGGGATTTTTCTATGCGCTGGCCCATGTGACGGTCGCCGACGCTACGGCGTTTTCATTCCTGATCCCCCTGTTCACCACCATTGCCGCCGCCCTGATCCTGGGGGAAGTGGTGGATGCGCCGCGCTGGCTCGCCACATCAATCGGGTTCGCCGGCGCGCTGGTGATCATCCGTCCGGGGTTTCAGGACATCAGCTTTCCGGCGATGGTGGCGATCGCCTCGGCGGCGTTCTATGCCGGGGCGTGGACCTCGGTAAAAATTCTCACCAGGACGGATTCGGCGGCGATCATCGTGTTCTACATGAACATGTTCATGCTGCCCGTGGCGCTGGTGATCTCCCTGTTTTTCTGGGTCACGCCGTCATGGGAAGACGTCCCCCTGATGCTCATCATGGCGCTGGCCGGCTGGTCTGCCCATTTCTGCCAGGCGCGGTCATTTGCGGCGGCCGACGCCAGCGCAGTAGTGCCGTTTGACTTCCTGCGCCTGCCGTTCGGCGCACTGCTGGCCTGGATAATTTTTTCCCAACCCACCGAATTCTGGACCTGGATCGGCGCGGGGATCATCTTTGCCAGCGGCTGGTTCATTTCCTGGCGGGAATCCCGCACTTCGTGATAGGATTTTTCCCTCAATCGGGGGAGACCGTCATGACCGTCGCTAAAACATCACGCCACCACAATCGGGATTCGGAGCTTGCCATCCTCCATGAGCGCACCCAGGCGCTGAATCTCTATGAATTCTGGTCGGCCAACAATGAGACCGAACACGAAGCGACGAACAATCTCCAGAAATTTACCAAGGCGGTCCCCCATATCTGGAAATATGCCGATGTCTTTCCCTGCCTAGAAAAGGCCGGTGAGCTGATCGACATGTATGATTCCGAGCGACGGTCCCTGATCATGTGCAACCCGGCCCTGGAAGGCCAGATCGCCACCACCACGACCATGTTCGCGGCCTATCGCATCAACAACCCCAATGAAATTGCGCCCGCCCACCGCCATTCGCCCAACGCGATCCGGTTCGGATTGACCGGCAGCACCAATTTCACCGGCGTCGAGGGTGAGGACATCACCTTTGGGTTCGGCGATCTGGTGCTGACACCCCATGACACGTGGCATAATCACGGCAATGAGGGCGAAGGCGGTGCGGTCAATCTCAGTGTGCTGGACATGCCGCTGGTGAACACGCTGAACGCCACCTATTTCGAACATGATTATTTCGAGGAAGATGAAAAGGGCGAGAAAATTCTCAAGGATGTGCAGGAAGCCCGCTTCCCCAACGACTATTCCCAACGGGTCTACGGCAATGGCGGCCTGTTGCCCCGGTCTGAGTCCCATCACCGGGGGACCGGGGATGCATCCCCCATGTATGTCTATCGGTGGGAACCGACCCGCCAGGCGCTGGAAAACCTGCGCGACCGGGACGGCAGCCTCTATGACGGGGTGCTGGTCGAATATGTCGATCCAACAACGGGCCAGGCGCCCTATTCGACCATGACGTTTTTTGCCCAGATGCTGCGGCCGGGGGAAGCGACATTGGCATCGAAACAGAATGCCAGCCTGATCTATACGGTGATCGAAGGGTCCGGCCATTCCATCATCGGTGGCCGGCGCTTCGATTGGAATCCATTCGATACGTTCTGCGTCCCCGGCGGCGAATGGGTCGAACACGCCAACGGATCACCCTCGAATGACGCGATCCTGTTCGTGTCATCGGACGAACCGGCCCTGAAGGCGCTGCGCTTTTATATGCGCCACGGCCGCACCCCGGAAGGGGACCTGGCGGTAATTTCCTGAAGTTTCGATCAGCTCTAATCCGAGCTGGCGCGCAACCGGTCCAGCCGCAGGCGATGGCGCTGATCGGTCAGCCGCCCGGCACCCACCAACACGGCGGCAAGCACACCGAAGCCGGTGCCACCGGCAATCAGAAACATGATCAGTAGCTGGTACTTCACCGCCTCCATGGGCGCAACTCCGGCCAGTATCTGGCCGGTCATCATGCCGGGTATGGAAACCAACCCGATTGCCGACATGGAATTGACGGTCGGGATCATTCCGGTTCGCATGGCCTCTCGAATGACGTTGCCGAAGGCCTCGGCCCGGGGATGTCCCAGCGCCAGCCGTGCCTCGATCGCCGATCGTTCCGCCGCCGCACCGGTCAACAGCCGGTCGATCCCCAGGGCGACGCCGGTCATGGTGTTACCCAGAATCATGCCGAGCAGGGGCAAGGCAATTCGCGCTTCATACCACGGATCCGGCCGGACCTGGGTGGTCAGGGCGAAAACCGTTACCAAGGTACAGGAGAACACCATGCTGGACGTTCCCAGCCCATAGGACCACCAGCCTTTAAGCCGGCGCTTTTGCCGCGCCATCACCTCGCGCCCGGCGAACAGCATCATGAACAGGGCGGTCAATGACGTAAAAAGCGCCGAATCAAGATTAAACAGGGTCTTCAGCACCAACCCCATCAGCAACAGCTGGACCACCATACGAGCCGCCGCCACCAGCATCTGTTTTTCGAGCCGCAACCGGAGGAAGATCGACAGGGCAGCATTCAGGATCAGCAGCGTTGCCGCAATCGCAATATCGACGGGGCTGAGGATAATGAAATTCACGGCGATTCCTCGCTCACGCGCCCGTTTTCCACGTGCAGACTCCGCGTGGCGAGGCGACGTTCCTGATCCCGGTCATGGGTAACCATAAGGATGCTCACGCCATTTTCGAGCCGGTCCCGCAGCAGCTTTTCAACCAGTTCGGTCGTTTCTGGATCAAGCCCCGAGGTCGGTTCATCCAGCAACAGAACGCGGGGCGCGATCAAAATCAACCGGGCAAGGGCCAGCCGCTGACGCTCCCCCGTCGACAGCCGGGAAACCGGCCATTCAAGGGCCTCCCCGGCGAGACCGAATTCGGGCAGCAGTGCGCACGCGGCATCTGGATCCGGGAAATGCGCGCCGACGCCATCTTCCCACCACCCGGACTCCGCCGCCAGGTAACACACCGCCCGTCGCCATTGCGGCGCCGGCATGCTCTCACGCGCCGCCCCGTCGAGCGACAGGTCGCCCGTACTGGGGTCGAGATCGGCAATGGCGCGCAACAATGTGGTCTTTCCGCCGCCCGACGGACCACGCACCGACACGCATTCGCCATCGGCGAGATCGAAATCAAACGGTTCCAGCCCGGCGCGCGTCAGGCCGCGAATGACCAGCATGGCCCCGCGCCCTCCATAGTTTCAAGCGGTCCAGAGTTCCGGATATTCGTCGCCGCCGAGCGGCCCGCCGGCCACCAGATCGGCGGTTTCCGGCCGCGATGGAATATAGGATCGCGGCTGCCAGGTAACATCGTCGGCGGCAAAGCGCAGCGACAGCGCGCGCCGACGTGTATGGGTGGAAAGATTCGGCTGGGCCCCGTGCAGCACCGCGCCATTGAAAAACAGGCAATCGCCCGGGTCCATCTCGAACATGGCGATATCGTATTTTCCGGGTTCCGCATCGATATCCGGCGCGAGCCCGTCCAGCACATCCGCCTGTTCGACCACCTCGCCAAGCCCGATGCGTATGGGCCGGTACAGCTTGCCCCAGAGATGGGACCCCTTGACGAATTTCATCGCGCCGGTCTCCGCCGTCACCGGGTCGAGGGGGATCCAGAATGACGCGAACTGGGTGCCGGCGACTTCATAATATGGTTGATCCTGATGCCAATAGGTCGGGTTTGCCGTACCCGGTTCCTTGACCAGAAGATGTTCATCCACATAGTTCAGCCGGCGGGCTTTCAGCATCCGCGCCGCGATCTCAACCGCCGGCGATTCCTTTATGAAGCGCGCAAAAAGCGGGTTGCCGTGGTGCATGTGGTGGTCGGTAAAGAACTTTCCCCGACCCGGCTCGGCGTAATTTTTCGACAGCGGGCCGGGCTCAAACATCACCTGTTCCACCGCTTCGCGCAGCAGCGAAATCCACGACTCCAAAAACGCGCCCCGCAACAACGCGACGCCATCCGCGTCATAGGCCGCAATGGTCTCATCGCATATGGGGATAACCGCCATGATCTTCCGCCATGCTCCAAATTGCCGCACTCGCCCAAAGGCTAGACCCTTTCGGGCGCCGCATCAATTGGCGTGGTCATGGCGCCTGTCCCAGGCCTCACTTGCCGGTGAAGACCGGCTTGCGCTTTTCCATGAAGGCCTGACGCGCGTTCTTGAAATCATCACTGTCCGCGCATGCCGAAATCACGGTCTGGCAGTGATCGAGATCGCGGGCCCCGGAATCCTTCATGAGCTCATTCACCACCACCTTGGTGGCCCTGACCGTAAGGGGCGCGTTGTCAGCGATGGTCGCGGCGAAGTTGCGCACATAGTCTTCCAGCCCGGCTTTCGCGATGACGCGATTAACCAGACGCAGCCCGGCGGCCTCGCCGGCATTGTAACGGCGCGCTGAATACAGCATCTCCTTCATGAAGGCCGGGCCGATCAGATCGGTGATCCGGCGCGTGAAATCGACCCGGTATCCGATGCCCAGCCGCGCCGCCGGAATTGCGAACACGGCATCGTCGGAACAGAACCGCAGGTCGCAGCTGGCCGCGAGAGCGACGCCGCCACCCATGCAGTAACCGTGGATCATGGCGATTGTCGCCTTTTCCACAGTGGCGATGGCGTCATAAAATCTGGTCGAGATTGCCGCGTATTCCGCAGCGGCTTCGGCGTTGTTGCGCCTTTCCGCGAACTCGGAAATGTCGGCGCCGGCATTGAACGCCGCTTCGCCCGCGCCCCGGATAATAAGCACCCTGGCTGTTTCGTCGGCGGCAAAAGCTTCGACGAACTCAAGCCCCCGCATGGACATGTCCAGCGATATGGCATTTCGCTTTTCGGGCTGGTTGAGGATCAACCAATGGACCCCGCCTTCAACCCGGGTCAAAATCGTCTGATTTGTATCGCTCATAAGCTTCCCCGTGATTTGAAATGACGTTTATCCCGTCTGATGCATTTTACAGGCCATGGTCCTGATCGCCAATGGGCGGAGTGTGTGCTTGAATGGGCGCATCCTAATTGCAGAAAAGGAATGACACATGGCCGATACGGAACAAACCAAGGAATATGCCTGGCAGGGACGCCAGTTTGGACAGGAGATCGTCACCGTCGCCGCCGGTGGATTGCGTAAACAGGGAATTATTGTCGAGCCGGCGGAGACCAGCAAATTTGAGGTCTTTGCGGATGAAGGCGAACGCCTTGGAGGCGAAAATACGGCGCCGCGGCCGCTGACTTATTTTCTTCTCTCGGTCGGTTTTTGCGCCCTGACCCAGCTTCATCGGTACAGCGACATGCTGAAGGTGAATTTGCGGGACCAGAAAGTCACCGTCAGGTCCGGCTTTCGCACCGACGGGTCCGTGCTGCAGGGCACCATCCAGGCCAAAACGGTTGATTTCGAGATAGAGTTCGAGGTCGAGTCGGACGATCCACCCGAGCGCGTGGCCGCCTGTATCCGCGCGGCTGAAGCCGGCTGCTTCGTCATGCAGGCGGTGGTTCAGCCAACCCCGGTCAAGCGCAAGGTCATGCTCAACGGCGCCGAACTCAATATTGAGGATTAAGGCGTTTGCGCTGTGATAATCGCACTTTTCAGGCGTTCAAAATTGAGTGGAAGCAGACACTGGAAGCTCCGCGTATGGAGTAACCAGCGGGCTTCAATCAGAAGCAGTGGAACATCGCTCTATAACCGAACCCGGATTCCGACAGCGACCAAAATGATTTCGGATCTCCGACAATAAGCGGATAAACGATTATCGGGCGGCTGGGTTTGATCGAGATCAATTTGCCAGGCCCGTTGTACCGATAGAGTTGTCATCCCGAGATTGGCAAAAAACGATTACAGGATGCGACGAAATGCTAAAAAGAGGATTCAAGCAGCTCCTGGCGGAGGCCAATGCACTGATCACAACGGTGTCAGTGCAGGATCTGGACTTTCTTCTTGATGATGACGAGACGGTTCTGGTCGATGTCCGCGAAACCGTCGAACGGGAGAATGATGGGCTGATCCCTGGATCGGTGCATGCGCCCCGCGGGCTGCTGGAATTTCAGGCCGATCCGGAGAGCCCGAGCCACAACGCCGCGCTCAACCCGGAGTATCGCCTCATCCTCTATTGCGGCACCGGAGGTCGGTCGGCCCTTGCGGCCAAGACACTTCACGATATGGGGTTCAGCGACGTCTCATCGCTCGCCGGCGGCTATGCGGCATGGCGATCCGGCCAGGAGAAGTAAAATAATGGAAGATGCGACTACACCAACCGGTCTCGTCCACCAGCGAGCGCAAGAGCGCGGTCGTCAAAATCAATGATCTGATGGCCAAGCGCGTGATCACGGCGGAACCGCATTTCATGGTCGCCCGGGTGCGCGGCCTGATGCAACGAAACCACCTGTTGGTCTAATACCAAGGAGCGCTGATGAAGACCCATAGAGATCGCCTCCGCGCCCCGCCGGGTAGGAGCGGAACCGCAGGCGATGCGGTGCATCGGTAAGGTTTCACGACGACCTCCGGCGGGGCGCGGAGGCGACCGGAACGGCGGCTTTTCAAGGCTTTCGGATGTCGTCGCGCGCGTCTTCCGATACACCGTATCGCCACGCCACGCGCTCCTAACCGAAAACCTTGAAAAGCCGTCTCTATGAGCCTTCATCAGCGCTCCTTGGTATAAGAGCTTGATTTCGTCCGTCAATCGTTCGATCTCACGATCGACATCCGCGCAGGAAAACATCTCTTCCTTCACAGTCATTGGTTCAATTGTCGATTTTTCTTTCCTGTCAACTGAACCGTAATGCGGCGAAGAGGCCAAATAGCGAACAAAAGTTTGAAAAACGCTGGCACAAAGCCTGAAAAGGTTGGAAAAATGGTGCGCCCGACAGGATTCGAACCTGTGACTTCTGGCTTCGGAGGCCAGCACTCTATCCAACTGAGCTACGGGCGCACACTGCGCATATCTTGCGCGCCGGGCAACCTACTCCAACCCAAGCGCGACTGCAATTATTCTGGATAGGGCGTTTATCGCGTCTCTACCCAGGCTAAATCCGCCTTTGACGGCAGGGGGGAGGCCGTGTTTTCGATCCACGCCACAATATCGCCAAGGACGGTTCGGGCCTTGAGGCCGCGCAGCAGCATGTGATAGCCGCCGGCATAGACCGCGACCCGGGTTGCCTTGCGCCGCGCCATGAGTTTCAGCACCTCGAAGCTGGGCCCGGCGGGCACGATCTCATCCTTTTCGCCATACAGCGCTAATGTGGGCGATGTCAGTTTGGGCGCGGCGGCAAAGGCGAGATCCATCAAGTCAACCAGCCCATGGACCGAATCGACCCGGCTTTGTTTCAGCACCAGCGGATCGCGGCCCAGCGCGCGCAGCATGGGTATATTATCCGACGGCTTGATATTCAGCCCCTGGCCGGTCAACGGAAACCACGGAACCGTGTGGGAAAAAAACCACAGCGCGCTGCGTTGGAAGACGTTCATATGCCGGCGGCCCCAGACGGCGGGCGCCACAAGAACCGCGCCGTCCGCGGGGCTTTTCCCGGCGAATTTTTGCGTCATTGCCAGCATGGCGACCGCGCCCCCCATGCTGACCCCGACGAAATAAAGCGGGATGCCGGGATGCTTGCGCCGCGCCAGACGCGCCATTTCAACGGCGTCACCGACCAGGCCTGGCGCGCCGGCCCAAATGCCCCGTTCGGGCGCGGCACCAAAACCCCGCTGGTCATGGGCATAGGTCACGATGCCGCGCGTGGCCCAGAATTTCGCCGGGCCGGCAAACGCGTTGGAATAATCGTTATATCCATGCAGCCCGATCACAACGGCCTTTGGCGCGCCCTTTGGCGACCAGTGACGGACCGGCAGGACCGCGCCATCGCCCATGACCAGGGTTTCGCCTGTGAATTCCGGCGCGCGGATTATCGGCCCGACCGATTGCACGACCGGCGCACAGGACGTCATACCCAACGCGACAAGAACAATCAGACACCGGACCGTTTTCATAGGCGCTTACGGGCTCGGGCGGGAACGGGTCACCGCCAGGGTTTCCGCCTGCGGATCGCCGGTTCCCATGACCGAGGGTTCTTCCGCGGCGCAGACGCTGCCGGTCAGGCGCAGGAAAACATCCTCAAGATCGGCTTCCTCGGTGGTGAGGTCGATTATTTCAAGCCCGGCGTTCGCCACCGCGTCGAGAATCTGCCCGACAGACGTAAGACTGGGCTGAAAGTGGATCGTCAGCCGGCGCGGCGATTGCAGATCGACGCGCCACCTGGACAGTTCCGGCGGCGGCGTGGCCAAATCCCGGCCGACCACAATCGCCAACTCCTTGCGGTCGAGCCGGCCGAGCAATTTGGTCGTTTCCTCGCAGACCACGACCTTTCCATGGTCGATGATCGCAATCTGATCGCACAGCTCCTGGGCCTCTTCCAGATAGTGGGTCGTCAACATGATGGTGACCCCCGCCTTGTTGAGCTCGCGGAAATAAGCCCAGAGCTGTTGCCGCAATTCCACGTCCACGCCGGCGGTGGGTTCATCCAGCACCAGAACCGGCGGCGTGTGCACCAGGGCCTTGGCGACCAGCAGGCGGCGGCGCATGCCCCCCGACAGGGACCGGGCATAGGCGTCGGCCTTGTCGCCGAGACCGAGCGCGTTGAGAATTTCCATGGTGCGCCGTTCGCGTCGGGGGACGCCGTACATCCCGGCCTGGGTTTCCAGCACTTCACGCGGTGAAAAAAATGCGTCCAGATTGATTTCCTGCGGCACCACGCCGATCGCGGACCGGGCGCGGCGCATATCGGTTTCAATGTCGCTGCCCCAGACACGCGCGGCGCCGCCCGACTTGACCACCAGCCCGGCAAGAATATTGATAAAGGTCGATTTTCCGGCTCCGTTCGGGCCCAGCAGGCCGAAAATCGATCCCCGTGGCACCGCGAGATCGACCGAGTTCAACGCCTTCTTGGCGGGTCCATCGTGGGTCGCGGCATAGGTCTTGGTCAGGCCGATGGTCTCAACGGCGTATTTAGGCGGCATGATGCGGTCAAACCATGATGGTTGATTGATTACGGGCTTTGGGTATCATCCACCCGACGCACTGGTCAATGTGGATCGGCGTCACCCAACAGCGGACGGATTTACCTTCGGTCATGAATACACCCACCAAACCGCCGGAAACTATCGAGGTTGAGCAAACCACCATCGCCTGCGACGGTGACGGCGGCGCGCTGGGCCACCCCAAAGTCTATTTGAGCCTGGCCGAAAAAGGCCGTGTTGAGTGCCCCTATTGCGATCGGCTGTTCACGCTGAAGGAAGGCGCCGGTGGCGGCGGGCATTAGGTTTTTTGTCGCGCCCCAAACGAAATGAACCCCGCCACGGGGCGGAGTTCATGATCTTCCGGCAGGTGGCTTATAGCGCCGATTGAATCCATTCGACCAATTGGCTTTTCGGCGCAGCGCCGACTTTGGTCGCCGCAACCTCACCATCCTTGAACAGGATCAGCGTGGGAATGCCGCGCACGCCGAATTTCGAGGGCGTCATGGGATTATCATCGATATTGAGTTTGGTAACCGTCACCAGGTCAGCCATTTCATCGCCGATTTCTTCCAGAAAAGGCCCGATCTGTTTGCAGGGGCCGCACCATTCAGCCCAGAAATCAACCAGGACCACGCCTTCTGCTTTCAAAACATCTGCTTCAAACGTTTCGTCGGAAATCGGTTTGCTTGTCATGAATATGCCCCTGGTTCGATTTAGCTTCCCTTGAAGGTATTGTTGGACCGCCCTTTCGTCAAGGTTCATGGCGATCCAGCAGCGCATCCTCAACCATCATCAATCGCGGTCCGGCGGTCCATAAAAGTCCGCAACCAATTGAATAATCAGGGTAAATTTTTCGTAGAACCGCCCGATATGCTGCCAGCTGGCGCAAATAGATGGGCGGAATATCGCCTGCCCGCGCGGGCGGCGAGCGGTTGGCCTTGAAATCGATGATTTTAATGGTTTTGCCGTCGACGACGATACGGTCGATCCGCCCGGAAATCACCATATTATTGACCTCCCCGACCAGTGGCGCCTCCGCCCGGGAGCCCGGCCCGAAGAGCGCCGCCATCTCCGGGTCATCCAGGATTGTCATGATTGCGGCGACAATATTTTCGCAATCTTCCGCCGACACCCCATGGATTTCCTGTTGGCCGATCAGCAGCGCCGTTTCGCGCCGGTCCGCCGGTGGTAATTCGGGCAGAATTTCCAACAGATGATGAACCAGGTTACCGCGCCGGAAGGCCGCTTGGCCACCTATGGTCAAGGGCGGGATTACGGTTGGCTCCTCATCGGCCGGCATCGACGGCCGTATCAGGCGGGGCGCCGGTTCGTCATCCTGAATATGTTCGCGCGCCCAGAGCGGCAGAGGCGTCACCGCGCCGAATGATGTTTCCGAATCTATGGCTTTATCGGGCGCGGCGGATTGAGAATTGGCCAGACGCAGACTCGGGCCGCGCCAACCGCCCGCCGCCGCAGCATCGATTTCGATTTCATCGCAGTCCGCGATATCCTGGAGGCCATTCCAGATCAGATTATACCAGCAGCCTTCGGGCGCTTTCCTCTGCGTGCCGTATCCGCACACATAGAGCCGGTCCTCGGCCCGCGTCATGGCCACATACAGCAGCCGCCGATATTCCTGATCGCGCTTGTGTTTGGCCTCGGCGCCAAGTCCGGCCGTGACCGTTTCTTCCAGCTCGGCGCGCGGCCGCCATACCAGCAATGGCGCGCCGTCATCGGATTCTTCCGTCCATAACAGCTTCATCGTGTGGCTCGGCGTTTGCATGGTATCGGCAAGAATGACAACAGGCGCTTGCAGCCCCTTGGCGCCGTGAACGGTCATCACCCGAACTTCGTCGCGCGCCGCATGTTCCAGGTCGCGCTTGATTTCGGTTTTGCCTTCGGCGAACCAATGCAGGAAACCCTGCAGCGACGGCGGGTGTGACCGTTCATGGGACAGGGTCAGGGATAAAAACTCGTCCAGCGGATCATTCGCCTGCACCCCCAGACGTTCGACGATTTTTTGACGGCCGCCAAGACGGGTCAGGATGTCGGCATAAAACTCAAAGGGCGGCATGAAATCCGTTCGGCTCAGCAGATCCATCAGAAATTCGACCGCGTCGGCAAATGCCGGGATCTCATGGGCGCGGCGGATCAGTTCCTCCCACAGGCCGCGATCGTCCCGCCCATGAGCAAGATCAAACAGCTGATCTTCATCGAAGCCGATCAAGGGTCCCTTCAGGATTGTGGCCAGAGTCAAATCGTCACTGGGCAAAAGCAGAAAATGGCCCAGCGCCACCAGATCCATGATCGCGATTTCATCGCCCAAAACCATGCGGTCGACGCCGGCGACCGGGACGCCGCGGGTCTTGAGCGCCTGGACCAGATCGTCAACGAATGCCGTGCGGCGGCGCACCAGCACCATGATGTCGCCGGCCCGCAGGGGCCGCCCATGGCTTTCAAGAATTTCGCCCGACTGAAGCCAGTCCGCGATCCTGACGGCCAGCGCGTTGGCGAGCCTGTATTGCGGCGGCATGGCCGAATTCAGCAATGTGGGCGGCGTCCAGGGGTCGAGCTCATCGCGGGCATCGGGTAAAACCGCCGGCCAAATCTCGACCAGCCCGGCCTGGCCGGCGCGGAAAGCTTCATGGCGCAGTGGCGCATCGCCAAGCCCGTCTCTCGAATCCGGGTCGCCGAACACGGAATCGACGGCCCGCAGCACGGATTCCGCCGACCGGTATGAAATGTCGAGCCCCACATCGTCCCATCGTTGTTCCGCCGCCGCGACGCGATCGGCGAAATGACGCCGCATGAATTCGAATTCTTCCGGCGCGGCGCGCTGAAAACTGAAGATCGATTGCTTGGGGTCGCCGACGGCAAACACGGTTCGGGATTGTGGGCGGGCGCTGGCCCCGACGAAAAATTCATCGGCCAGCGCGCGCACGATGGCCCATTGATCGGGGCTGGTATCCTGGGCTTCGTCGATCAGGATATGATCAACCCCGCCATCGAGCTTATAAAGCACCCAGGGCGCGGCCCCGTCATTTTCCAGCAGGGCGCGGACCAGCAGGATCAAATCGTCATAATCAAGCTTGGCGCGTAGCCGTTTCTGGGTCTCGTACGCGCCGATCAGCCCGTCGCCAAGCCGCAGCAGCGCCGCGCTGGCGCTAGCCACCGCCTGGGCGCGCAGCCGTTCGAAAATTTCGGCCAGTCTCAGCGCTTCCGCCGCCAGAGTATCGGGCGCGTCCGGTGCAGTTTCCGCCGGTTTCTTGGTCATCAGCCTGGCCTGGGGACGCCGGTCTTTTCGCAGCAATTCATCGGCATAGGCATCGAAAATAGCTATCCGACCCGCGTCATCGGCAGCGGCGAGGAATTCGGCGATGGCGAGGCCCCGCGCGATGTCGGTTTTGGTCCCCGTGGCGAGGGCTTCCATGGCCTCCCTCAAGCCTTCCCGGTCGAAGGTGGCTTCGGCGCAGGCGCCGGCAATGATATGGGCTTCCGTTTCGCCGGGTGACGCCTGCAAAAGCCTGTATAATCGCGCCTCGCGCCGCGCGATGCTGTCGGCGGACCCGGCCAGCCGCTTGAGCCGCCCTCTCTCGCCGGCGAGTTCGGTCATCAGCTCGACGAATTCCTGTTCTCCCACCCGCCCGGTTATTTCGCGCAGCGCCCCGGCCAGCTCGGTCTCGTCGTCGCGCTCGGTACGGACCAGCAATTCATCGCGCGCCTCATGCATGATCTCCGCCGCCGAGCGTTCATCCACGACGCTGAAATGGGGTGCGACCCGGGCTTCCAGCGGGAACCTTCCGAGCAGGGATTCGCAAAAGGAATGGATCGTCATGATGCGCAGACCGCCGGGCGCATCCAGAACCTGAACAAAAAGCCGCCGCGCGGTTGAGATGGCATCGTCATGGGCCGCGGAACCGGTCAGACTTTCGATCGCGCCGCCGAGGTCTTCCGCACCCATAATTGCCCATTCGCCCAAGGCGCTCTTGATGCGGTTGGACATTTCAGCCGCCGCGGCGCGGGTAAATGTCAGGCACAGGATTCGCTCTACCGGCGTGCCCGACAGCATCAGCCGCAGCACCCGGTCGACCAGGACCTTGGTTTTTCCCGCACCGGCGGACGCCGCGACCCAGACCGACAATGCCGGCTCGGCCGCCCGGCGCTGGGCGTCATGAAGTTGCAATTCACCCGACATCATCGCTCTTCCCCGCTCTGGACGATCCATTCCTGAATTCGCGCCAGATGCCTGTAGTCGGAAAATCGCGGCGCGCGCGACGGGTCGGGCTGGGACAAATAAGGGGTTTCCGGATCGTCGAATTCGGCGATCAGGTTTTCCAGACCAGTGCGGGCTTCCGCCGCCAGCGCGGCAATATCGGCGCCCGCCGGCGATAGCTCGCCCGGCGGGTCGCCTCCGGACAGCTTCCAGTAGGTCAAGGTCGCGGCCAGGCCCGCCGGCACGCCCTCAAACCCGCCCGCTTCGGCGATCACCGCTTCCAGGGATAGCTGTGACGAGACGCCGCCGCGAATATCCTTCGGGGCGGGAATGGCGCCGGTCTTGTAATCCGCGATGGCCAAACCGCCGCCCCGAATTTCATCCACCCGGTCGGCCTTGGCGGTCAGCGTGAAAGGCCCGGCGGGTGCGGCGATTTCAATATGGCCCGTGACCTCGCTGTGAATTCGGGTCAGATGGGTTCGAAATTCACGTTCCTGATCGATAAACCAGTCGGCGATGCGTTCAAATCGCGGCCACCAGAAAGCCCGCACGCCGGGCCGGTCCAGCGCATCGCCGAACGCTTTTTCGCCAATTTCCAGCATGCGGTCCAGGGCGTCCTCCGGGATGTGGTTGGGGAACGCGCGCAGGAAATCATCCAGCGCCTGATGGATAAAATTGCCGCGCTCGGCCGCGCCCGGGTCCGCATCGATGGGCTCCAGCGCCCTGAGCCGCAGAATGTGCCGGGCATATATGCCATAGGGATCACGCATCAGCGTTTCGATCTGGGTGACCGATAGCTGGCGGGGGCGGATATCCACAGGCGGGCGCGGGGCAGGCGCACGAATCTGGATGTCGCCCTGGGATGCGTCGAGCGCGCCTTGCCAGGCCAGCCATCTGTTCTGGCCGGCGGTAAGCGCACCGTCCCGACCCATGAGCCGCAAGCTGTTGTCGAGTCGGAGCAACCAGCGCGACGGCACGGTCGGCGAACCTTCGACCCGGTTGGCCCGGGTCAAGGCAATCTTTTCGGCGGTAAAGGCCTGGGCGAAGTCATGGGCGGCAAGCCCGACGCGGCGCTCCAGCGGGAACAGGCCGAATTTCTCCCGCATGGGACGGCTCATCCAGGGATCGGCGGCCGGCTCGCGCGGCCACGACCCTTCATTGAGACCGCCCAGCACCACCAGATCGGCTCGTTGCAGCCGGGCCTCCAGCGGCCCCCATATATTGACCCGGGGATGCTGGCCGTAGAGCGGCCGCACCACCAGATCGGCCATCATGGACTCCAGGAAGGCGGGCCAGGAATCGCCGGGAATCGGTCCCATGGCCGAAGACGCGGCGGCAAGATCATTGATCAGGGCGGCCGCCGCTTCACCGGCCTCACCGGCCCAGAGCCGTTCTGTCCCGGGCCGCAGGTCGGTCGCCGCCATCGCCTCGGCAAAAGCCACGTGAGACGCCAGCAACTGGCTGATCGGCAGCTTGCCGGACCCGATCTGGTCGGAAAAATTTCTGCCGATTTCAGCCAGGTTTTCAAGCCACGGCCCCAGCCCATCACTATGTTTGCCGGACCGGATAAGCCGGACCAACCCGTTCAGGCCGCCGCCCGGCTTCGGCCCGCGCAGGACCGCGCATTCCAGTTCTCTCGCCCTGGCGCGGAATTCCGCCGGCGCGGTTCCACCTGCCGCCAGCGGATGTTTCAGCACTGCGAGCAACGCAATGGGCGCGGCGTTTTCAGCCGCCATGGTCGCCGTCAGCCGCAGGAAGACCCCGGGCGGCGTTTCGCCCAGATTGCGCCCCGACGAATCGTTGATTTCCACGCCCCATCGGCGCATTTCGATGGCGACCCGCCGCGCCAGAGCGCGGTCGGGGGTGACCAGGGCGGCGGTCTTGTCGGGTATCTCAAGCTGTTCGCGCAACATCAACGCAATGACCGCCGCCTCTTCCCTGGGGCTGGGGCAATTGACGGCTTGCATGCCTGCAATGGCAACGTCGATTTCGCCGTCCTTCAGGGCGGCGGTTGGCGCGGCGGCGGGGTGCATGGCATGGCGCAACAGGGACGCGCGCGCGGCAGCCTGTGGCGTCACCTGCGCTCCAGGCCAGATCGTCACCTGGGACGGTTTCAGGCTGAGCCGGTCGAGCAGCGACACCATGCCGAACTGAGGATGGGACGGGGCAAGATGGGACAAGCCGTCGTCCTCGAGAAAATTATCGAGCCCCGGCAGCACAACCATCCCCGCGGGCAATTCAGCCACGGCGGCGATCAGTTCGGCGGTAGCCGGGATCGTTCCCGTCGACCCGGCCGCGATGATGGGTTCCACCGGCGGATTCTTGCGCCAGGCATCAATGCGCGCGGCGATCACCCGGTTGCGGCGTTCGGCGGGATCCAGGCAATCGATTTCCGCAAGAACGGCGGGCCATGATTCGGTCACGATTTTCAGGAAGTCGAGGGTGATTTGCCAGTGGCGCGCGTAATCGTCAGGGACAAGACCGGCCAAATCGGTAAAGGTCAGCCGCTCCGTCTGAACCTGATCGAGCAATCTCGCCAATTCGGCGGCCAGCTCCGCCGCCTGGGCCGGAGAATGATGAACATCTTCCTCGGCCTCAGCCTTTTGCAGGATGAGCCGGGTCAACATCAGCCGGCGGCGCAGTTGGGGAATTGCCGGCGGAATTGCCGCCATTTCCACGCCGTTGAATTTGGCAATTTCCGAGATTTCGTTTTCGTCCGAGCCCAAATCACCGATCGGAATCATGTTGGGAAGCAAAAGCGCGCGCCCCTGGCTCTGGGACAGAAAGGCGTCGGCAAGGGTTCTGCAGGCCCGCCGGGTCGGCAACAGGATGGTCATCCGCGTCAACGACATGGGATCGTCGCCAAATTGATCGAGCACACCGCGCGCCAGGGAGTCGGCGAAGGACGCCCCCGGCGGAATGGTGAAGATTTTCGCCATCGTTACCGGGCCAACAGGCCGGAGGCTTCATCCAGCGCATCCGGGGTCCCCACATGGAACCAACCGCCGTCATGGACCAGGCCAAATAGCCGCCGGTCTTTTTCCGCCGCGTCATAGAGCAGGTTCAGGGAGAACGCACCCTTCGGCGCATCGTCCAACAGCCGGGGATGCAGAATCTGAACGCCGGCGAAAACCAGCGGCGATATTTCCGTCGGCGAACGACGGCGCAAACGACCCGCATCATCGCAAAAAAAATCGCCGCTGCCACGATAGCCGACAGCTTTGTCGACCGGGTGCATCAGCAACAGCGCATCCATGTCGTCATCGCGCCAGAACCCGGCCAAACGCGCAAGCGCGGGGTGCGCGCCATCGGTCCAGATGATATCCGCATTGGCCACAAAGAACGGATCGGTTCCAAGGGCGGGCAGGGCATTGGAGACACCGCCGCCCGTATCGAGTAAAATTTCCTCTCGGAACAGATCGATTCGGGGCCGGGGCCGAGAGGATATTCGGTCCGCCACATGCCGCTCGATCATGTCCGCAAGGTAGTGACAATTTACGGCTGCGGTTTCGATGCCGAAAGCTTCCAGGTGATCCAGCGCGCGATCAAGCATAGTCCGTCCGGCCACACTGACCAGCGGCTTTGGCAGGGAATCGGTGATCGGGCGAAGCCGCAGGCCCAACCCGGCGGCAAGAACCATGGCACGGGTGGGGACACGGGTGGGGGCGCTCATCGGCAGGCCTCAACAGAGGGTATGGTGCGAAGGGACATGGGAATATTTTCATCGAGCCACCGGCGCAACGGCTCCATGACCGGATGGGTCACGGAGTTTTCCAGCAGCCTCCAGACCCGGGGGATGTGAGGCAGATAATCCGGCTTGCCGTCCCGCACGCAAAGCCGGGAAAAAATACCGATGACCTTGCAATGACGCTGCGCGCCAAGGATCGCGCAGGAGGCAAGAAAGGCGTCACGGTCCAAATCCGGGAAAGCGTTCAGGTAACGGTCGCGCATTTCCGCGACCAGTTGTTCAGGGATATCGCGCCGCGCATCTTCCAGCAACGAGACCAAATCGTAACTTGCCGGCCCGGCGACCGCATCCTGGAAATCCAGCAGGCCACAGGCCGATACCCCCACGCGGCCATCAAGCCGCATCAGATTATCCACATGGAAATCACGCAGCACCAGGGAATCGGGAACGCGCCGCGCGTGCGGCATCAGTGTGGCCCAGCAATCCCTGTAGCTGGAACGGGTTTCGTCCGAACTGCCGGTATCCGAGACCGCCGGCAGATACCATTCCACCAACAGCGAGGCCTCATCCAGAAAAAGCGTATCGCTATAAGGGGGCAGTCCGTCTGGCAGGGCGTCGCCCTCCGGGCGCGAATGAAGATCGATCAGCAGATCGGTCGCCAGCCGATAGAGCGCCGCCTCGTCTTCGCCGCGCCCGAGCAATCTGGTGTAGGTGTCGTCACCAAAATCCTCCAGCAGCAACAGGCCAAGATCAACGTTTTCCGCCAGGATCTCCGGCGCGCTGTATCCCAGCCCGCACAAATGCCGGGCGACTCGCAAAAAGGGGACGATGTCTTCCTTGTCGGGCGGCGCATCCATCAACACCGCGCGGCGCGGCCCCAGACGAATGCGGTCATAGCGGCGAAACGAAGCGTCGGCGGCCAGGATTGCGCGCTCCGCGCCGGACCAGCCGCAGGATTCCAGGAAATCGTCGATTTGGCGCGAACGGTCAGTCATTGGGGAAAATCTCTGTTACGCGATCGGACCAGGCGCCAAGGAAAGTGATTTCCGCTTGGCGCGCGTTTTCAGTCGCCCCGTCCCGCAATTCGATTTCCAGGCGGTCGCCCGGCAACAGCGCGCCAAGCCGGTCCGGCCACTCGATCAGGGAAACAGAATCGGCAAAAGCGTCTTCGATTCCCAACTCATAGACTTCCGTGGGTGTGTCCACGCGATACAAATCAAAGTGATAAATTTGGCAATCCTCGAATTCATAAACCTGCACCAGAGTGAAGGTCGGGCTCGGTATTTCCTCGGGCGTCGGCGCGCCGGCGCGCTTGGCGAAAGCTTCGATAAAAGCCCGGGCAAAGGCCGTTTTTCCCGCGCCTAACGCGCCGCTCAGCGCCAGAACGTCGCCTGGCCGCACCCACGAGGCAATCCGTCCGGCCAAGGCACGGGTTGCCTCCAGATCGGACAGTTCCAGTAAGATCGGCGATGCCGCCACGATAGGTTTGACCATCGGCCGGATGATATATCAAAATCTGATTTGGCGGAACGGGTCGGTGCGATGCCGCGTCATACCCCGTAAGCGGCGAATGGCTCAGAGCGCTTTCATTTCCGCCGGGATGATATCGGTGACTTCCCGTGCCGGCAGGACGCACGTCACTTTTGTTCCCACGCCCTCTTCCGATTCAAGCTCTACCTGACCGCCATGGAGTTCGATGAAATTCCTGACAAGGGATAGCCCAAGGCCGACGCCGGCGCCGGCCTGGCGGGCGTCTTTGCTGGTGCCCCGTTCAAATTTGTTGAAGATATGGGATTGGTCCGCATCGCTGATGCCGATCCCCGTGTCCGTGAACGTCAACATGACCCGGCTGTCGGTGCGACGCGCCGATACGGTGATTGATCCGCCTTCAGGCGTGAATTTGACCGAGTTGCTCATGATGTTGAAGAGCGCCTGTTTGAGCCGCCGGCCGTCGGCCATGATCGACCCGATTTCAATCGGGCAATCGAAATCCAGAAACAGGCCTTTTTTGCGCATGCGTTCACGGGTCAGCGTCAGGACGCTCGATAAAAGATCGTGCAGATTGACGGGTTCAGGCTCCAGGACGAGATGCCCGGATTCAATGCTGGCAAGATCAAGGATGTCGTTGATCAGCGACAACAACCGTTGCGACGATTCCAGAATGCCGCCGCTATACTCCATCTGCCGGTCATTCAGCGTACCGAAATACTGACCGTTCATGATTTCTGCAAATCCGATAATTGTGTTGAGCGGCGTACGCAGTTCGTATGAAACATTTGCAATGAATTCGGACTTCAGCCGGTCGGCGGTTTCCAGCGCGTCATTGCGTTCGCGCAACGCCCGCTCCACCCGGGTCGAATCGCTGACATCGAGATAGCTCAGCAACATGGCGCCGTCGGGAAGCGGATCGGTTGCATAATCGAGGATCGAGCCATCGGTTCGTTCCAGGCGGCCGGTAAGCCCTTCGCGGTCGGTCAACATCACGATGATGTCTTCCTTTTGCGATGGCCAATCCGCCTCCTGGACAATAAATTCCCGCATCTGCTCGACAAGATCGGAAATATGCGGCGATGCGGCAAGCTCCTCCTCATTCATTTGCCACATACTGCCGAACGCCGGGTTGCTGAGTTGCAATCTGCCGTCGGAACCGATCACGGCAATGCCTTCATACAGATTGTTGAGCGTTTCGCGCTGCACGGCAATCAAGGTGTTGTAGGACCGCTCCAGGGCCAGTGTGTCGCTGACGTCTTCCCAGGTCAGCAACAACCCTCCAAAGGGGTGCGGCGCGATCACCGAACGATAGGTCGACCCGTCGGGTAGATAGATGAGTTCTTCCAGCGGTTCCATCAGTGAAGTGAATTGCCGGAGCCGTTCGGCCTTGAATTCGGGGAAATTGGCCTGTTCGGGGAGACGCCGGCTTTCCCGCAATGCTTCCAATATTTCACCCAGTGTGGGGGCGCTCCGTAACCAATTCTCGTCCAGTTCCCAGATGCGCAGGAAGGCGTTATTGAAAAATCGCAATTTGTGATCTGCGTCGTAGATTGCGATCGCCGTTCCAAGTATGTGCAACACGTCTTCATGCCCGGCAATGTGACGGCTGAGTTCTGCCTTGGTATCTTCCGTCTCGGTCAAATCAAGCGCGTAGCCCGCGATATTATTTCCACCGGGCAGACGGGTTTCGGTGATCTGAACGAGCCGGCGCGCGCCTCCCATGACCACGTGGACGGTCTCGCTCGCCTGTTCCTCTCCGCCCTTCGCCCGGCGCGCCACGTTGCGGCCCTGCGGATCGCCCGCGCCGCCTGCCAGTTCCGGCCACGATTCCGGGGACGAGGATGGATCCGCGCCTACGGCGTCCGCATAAGCGCGATTGACGTATTCCAGATCGAGAGTCTCACCGCGCTGCCAAACCGGTACCGGCAGGGAATCAAGCAGATATCTTGCCTCGGCCAGTTGACCTCGCAAGCACCGGTTATTGACCGCATTGCGTGTTTCATCCCGCACCCAGACAACGGAAGTCGCGGGCGTTCCGTCGTCATCGATAATTGCCGCGCCCCGAAGACAAAGCGTGCGTTGGCCGATGGGCGTCTGCCCCGCCGGGGTGTCGAGCGTGAGTTCGAATTCTTCTCCGCCCGCATGAAGCGCCTCGACGGCGGCCTCAAGACGGGCGCGGTCGGCACCGCCGAATAGTCCGCAGATATTGGAAAACCGGACGGATTCCGTTGTCGGCAGACCGACAATGGACGCGAGCCCGGGAGAGGTCTCTTCGCCGCCCGCGGCCAGGTCCCAGCACAGGAACTGATCGGGTGACGCGTTCAGAAGTTCAGCCAGCTTTCTGGCGACTTCGGCGCTTCGGACGTTTTCGGCTTCGGATGTTTTCAGTCGATTGCGATAATGAAACGCCGCGCCAAGCGCGACGGTCGTCGCGGCCAACCCCGCCCATACCCCCATGGTCGGGTCGAGTGAGACCAGAAGATCAGAAAGATCAGCCGCGTTGGCCTGCCCCGAATTCAGAATCAAGGGAACCGCAAGTAGGGACAGGCGCGCCCCTTTGGCGCCCGCGACGACACGTGGGTTCCGGACCGGAAACCTGTACCCGTTCTCGGGTTCCACGGGTTTTGCGCCTAGTACCTGTAATGGTCGGGCTTATAGGGGCCTTCCTTCTTGAGGCCCAGATAATCAGCCTGTTCCGTGGTCAGCTCGGTCAAATTCACGCCAAGCTTTTTCAGATGAAGGGTGGCCACTTTTTCGTCCAGATTCTTGGGCAGAACATAGACATCGTTTTTATAGTTCTTATAATTTTCCCAAAGCTCGATCTGCGCCAGCACCTGGTTGGTGAAGGAAGCGCTCATCACGAAGCTGGGATGCCCGGTAGCGCAGCCGAGGTTCACCAGCCGGCCTTCGGCCAGCACGATCAGCTTCTTGCCATCGGCAAATTCGACTTCATCGACCTGGGGTTTGATTTCTTCCCATTTGTAATTGCGCAGCGCCTCGATCTGAATCTCGCTGTCGAAATGGCCGATATTGCAGACAATCGCCCGATCAGGCATCTGACGCATATGGTCGAGCGTGATGACGTCGACATTACCAGTGCAGGTGACGAAGATCTGGCCAATGCTCGCAGCCTCTTCCATGGTCACCACTTGATAACCTTCCATCGCCGCCTGCAACGCGCAGATCGGATCGATTTCGGTGACCAGCACGCGGGCGCCCTGGTTCCGCAGCGATGCCGCCGACCCCTTGCCCACATCGCCGAAGCCGCACACCACGGCGACCTTGCCCGCGATCATCACATCGGTGGCGCGCTTGATGCCATCCACCAGGCTTTCACGGCAGCCATACAGATTGTCGAATTTCGATTTGGTCACGGAATCATTCACGTTGATCGCCGGAACCTTCAGCGTACCTGCCTTGGACATCTCATACAGACGGTGAACCCCGGTGGTGGTTTCCTCCGACAATCCGCGAATGTCGTTCAGCAGATCGCCGTGTTCTTCATGGATCAGCTTGGTCAGATCACCGCCGTCGTCCAGGATCAGATTGGGCTTCCAGCCATCGGGACCCTCGACGGTTTTGTTGATGCACCACCAGAATTCTTCCTCCGACAGACCCTTCCAGGCGAATACCGGAACGCCCGTGGCCGCAATCGCCGCTGCGGCGTGATCCTGGGTCGAGAAAATATTGCAGGAGCTCCAGCGCACCGTCGCGCCCAGCGCGGTCAGTGTTTCAATCAGCACAGCGGTCTGAATGGTCATATGCAAACAACCGACGATACGCGCATCCGCCAGGGGTTTGGCCGCCCCGAATTCCTCACGCAGCGCCATCAAGCCGGGCATTTCGGTCTCGGCAATGGTGATTTCCTTGCGGCCCCAGTCGGCCAGGGACATATCAGCTACTTTGTAATCTGTCGTTGCGGTCATAAGAGTCTCCGGGGGTTGAGCGGCGAATTAAAGGCCTGGACGGGCGCAATTGAATTATTGGGCGCATTCCGGCAGGTTTCGAGCGGGGTCATATAGCAGTCAGCCGCGCGACGGCGCAAGTAAATAGCCCAATTTCGTTATTTTTCCGTGCAAATCGATGCTGGGTGGCGAATAAATTTTCGATGAATAGTTTCGCCATTCCACTATTTCAACAACCCGGAAAATCTTCCTCCTCGAACCCATTTTCAATCATTTGGGCAATCGCCGCGACGGCCTGTTCCGCGTCGACGCCGTCGCCGCGAATGTTCAGCCGGGTCCCCTTGGTGGCCGCCAGCATCAACATTCCCATGATCGACAGCGCCGAAACCTCATCGGATTTCGTCGAGATAATGACGTGAGCTTCATATCTTCCGGCAATTTTCGCCAACTGTGCCGATGCCCGCGCAT
The DNA here is from genome assembly GCA_937916005.1 of uncultured Rhodospirillaceae bacterium. Classification (GTDB taxonomy): domain Bacteria; phylum Pseudomonadota; class Alphaproteobacteria; order MPNO01; family MPNO01; genus CALGIA01. Next base: position 23,433 of record CALGIA010000111.1, on the reverse strand, counting down.
GCAGCCCGCGCTGATTGACGATTGTCGCCCCGCGCCGGGCATCGCCGGAAGTATCGTTCATTTCGGCTTCACGCCGGCATTTTCGCCCAACAGGATGGACGCAACACTAATATATTTCCGGCCCGCCTCCTGCGCCAGTTCAACCGCGTCGGCACGCGAGTGTGTCGCGCGCACGCTTGCGAGCTTGACCAACATGGGCAGGTTGACGCCCGCTATGACCTCAACAGGCGCCTCGTTCATGACCGAAATAGCAAGATTGGACGGCGTCCCACCGAACATATCGGTCAGCACCACGACGCCACCCCCATCATCAACGGCGGTAACGCTTGCAATGATATCCTGCCGGCGTTGTTCCATGTCGTCATTCGGGCCGATACAGACCGTGGAGACCTGATCCTGCGGTCCAACGACATGTTCCAGCGCGGCGGCGAACTCATCGGCGAGCCTGCCATGAGTTACCAGAACGATACCTATCATCATTTAATTCCCGTCAGTTCAGGCGCGCGCTCGCGCGCCCGGCAAATCTCGGTGGGATATACCCGCCTGTTCACCATTTTCACAGAGCCAAGCCGCAATTTGTTCCGCCACATAGACCGATCTGTGTTTACCGCCCGTGCAACCGACGGCGATGGTCAGATAGCTTTTGCCTTCCTGGCTGAACCTGGGCAGGAGCGACCCCAGCATGGTCGTTACCGATTTGAAAAAAATGTCGAAGCCCTCATCCGCGGCGACATACGCGCCAACCGCTGAATCAAGACCCGTAAGGTCTCTCAACTCGGCGACATAATGTGGATTGGCCAGGAATCGCGCATCGAAAACGATATCCGCTTCCGGCGGCAATCCGCGGCGATAGGAAAATGACGTCACGAAAACAACGATGCCCGGTGACGCGTCCAGCGCGAAATGCCCGTGCAGCACCCGTTTCAAATCTCCAAGAATCAGGCTTGTTGTATCGACGACAAGATCGGCGCGGTCGCGCAGTTCCGACATCAACCGCCGTTCATGACGGATTCCGTCCTCCACCGGGCGATCCAGCGCCAGCGGATGGCGCCGACGGGTTTCGGTAAACCGACGCCGCAGAACGTCATCGTCGCAATCGAGAAACAGCAATCGTGCATCGTAATTGCCGTTGGCGATCAGTTCATCGATTTCGTGCAGGAATTGCACGATCCCGAAATCCCGGGTCCGGATGTCGATCCCGATCGCAATGGGAAGGCCCGACCGCGCCGCCGGCGCGACCAGCGCGCTCACCAGAGACAACGGCAGATTATCCACCGCCTCATACCCCATATCCTCCAGGTCTTTGAGCGCCGCGGTTTTGCCCGCACCCGACATGCCGGTGACCAGAAGCACGCGGAACAACGCGCTTGCGCCGGCTGCTTCAGGCCTTGGCCGAGAATTTCCATCTGGAGTTTGTTTTTTATTTGGCATGTGTTGGACCAGGGTTATCCGTCATTGCGCCATCATTCATGTTTGGGGCGCGAACGGCAAGGCGGAGCTTCGCTGCGGCCGATGCCTCAAATGGCGCCAGCATAATCATCGGAATCTCAACCCCAAGATAATTCCATGAAGCGCCTTCGGGAAGACGCTCGATCAGGTCCGGTGTCACAAGTTGAACAACAAGAGAAAGTCGCGAAATCTGAACGGTCTCAACCGCGACAATCCCAATGCCCCGTATCTCAAGCAACCCGTGAATTTCTGTCGGCGCGGATGCAACAATATAAGGTTTTGTCGCCCCGACTTCCAGTTCAAGCACAACCTGATCGTCGGCTACCAGCCTTGCGCCGCCATCGATCAGACGCAGCGCGAGATCGGATTTCCCCGATCCGGATGGTCCCAGCAACAGGACCCCCTTGCCGTCGAATTCCACGCAGACGCCATGTATGGATTTTTTTGACATGTCATGCCGCCGGCAGACGGACTTCAAAACGTGCGCCGATGATTGCGCCCCGTTCATCGCCGTCTTCATATCGGTTTGTGGCGACGATGTTTCCGCCATGGGCCTCGATGATTTGGCGTGAAATACTGAGCCCAAGCCCGGAATGGGTTCCGAACGCCTCCGCAACAGGCCGCTGGGTATAAAATCTTTCGAATATGGAATCGAGATTTTCGGGTGGAATGCCCGGACCGTTGTCATCAATTGTAATCAGGATTTCACCGTTCTGTCGCGTTGCCGAAAGATGCACAATACCGCCCGGCGGGCTAAAAGACAGAGCGTTGCCGACAAGGTTCTGAATGACCTGGACCAACCGTCCCTCGATCCCGTTGATAACGCACGCGCCCGGGTCAAAAGTGTCGCTTGTCAATCCGGGTTCCCCGTCTTTGGCCTTCGCGCCCTCGATCTGTACCAGCGTATCAAGAAGCTTTCCCATATCCACCGGCGCCAGCTCAGCGCGGGCGAGCTCGGCATCGAGCCGGGACGCATCGGAGATATCGCTGATCAACCGGTCCATTCTCATAACATCCTGCTGAATGATCGACATCAGGCGGCGCTGCTGATCCGGGTCGGTGACGCGGGCAGCGGTTTCCACCGCGCTGCGCAAGGACGTCAGCGGATTCTTGATTTCATGGGCGACATCGGCGGCGAAGTTTTCAATTTCTTCCATGCGACGCCAGAGCGCATCGGTCATATCGCGCAACGCAACCGACAAATCCCCGATTTCGTCGCGCCGCCGGGTGAAGTCGGGAATTGCCGCCCGCCCCTGCTGGCCGCCACGCATCTGATCGGCAGCTTCGGCCAGGCGGCGCACCGGCCGGGCGATCGTGCCGGCCAGATAAAACGACAGCAGGACGGTAACCGCCAACGCAACGGCGAATACTTTCAAAATACCGAACCGAACATCGCGCACCGCAAGTTCGATTTCCGCGCCGCCCGTGGTCAGCATCAAGGCGCCCATGACCTGTTTGAAGCGTTGAACCGGTATGGCGGCGATCAGCACTTTAGCCTTGTCGGAGGTCAGGCGGACCTTGCGTCCGGTTTCGCCGGACAACGCCTTGGTGACTTCGGGATAGTCAAATGCGGTTTGATTGGCGCGTTCCATATAGGGCGGCGGATCGCCGCGCGCCGGCAACCAGGTGACGAGGGTTTCATAGCCGTTCTCAAATAAACCCATAACGCCGCCGCTTTTTTCGGGTGGCGGCAGGTCCTCCACTTCGACGCTTCCGCCATGCCCCTTCAGAAAACGGCTGTCGGCAACCAACGTTCCATTATTATCATAGAGCCGGGCCCGGGTCCGGGTGGGTTCGGTCAGGCGGCGCAGCAACTGGCGCGACACTTCCGGCAACAACGTCTGGGATCCATCCGCGCCGGTTCCGACCGCGCCCTGACCGATCGCGCCGGCGAAAATTTCGCCCTGGGTTTTGAGCGCATCAAGCTCGGCCTCAACCAAGCCGTCTTCATATTGTCCCAGATATAACAATCCGCCCACCAGGATGCCGAGCGCGATCATGTTGACGGTCAGAATCCGGCGGGTCAGGGGCGATATCAGCCGTCCGTGAGACCGGCGGCGTTCCTCTAACCGGGCTTCTGTCCGGGCATCCGTCCGAATTTTCGGCGTCGGTTCGCGCTTTTTTCCCGGGTGAGCCCGTGGTGTTTCACGTCGCCCCGTCAACCGAGACTACCCATCCCGGTAGCGATAGCCGATACCGTACAGCGTTTCAATTTCCGAAAACTCGTCATCAGATGCCTTAAATTTTTTGCGCAGCCGTTTTATATGACTATCGATGGTCCGGTCATCCACATAGATGCTGTCGCCATAAGCCGCGTCCATCAACTGGTCGCGGCTTTTGACATGGCCCGGCCGCGCCGCCAGGGCCTGAACAATCAAAAATTCGGTCACGGTCAAATCGACTGTTACACCCTTCCAGGAGCAGAGATGCCGGTCGGCGTCCAAAACCAGATTGCCGCGCACCAGGGGAGGCGCCGTCGCTTCCAGATCATTGCTGTTGGCGGCAATTTTTTCGTGACGCCGCAATATGGTGCGGATTCGTTCGAGCAACAGCCGTTGGGAAAAAGGCTTCGTGATATAATCATCGGCCCCCATGCGCAGGCCCAGGATTTCGTCCACCTCATCGTCTTTGGAGGTCAGAAAAATCACCGGCAGTTCGATTTCCTTTCGGAGCTTGGACAGCAACTCCATGCCATCCATGCGCGGCATTTTGATGTCGAGCACCGCGAGATCCACCGGTTTCGCTTTCAGGCCCTGAAGCGCCGCCGCGCCATCAGTATAGGTTTCCACAATATAACCCTCTGATTCCAGGGCAATCGATACGGACGTCAGGATATTTCGGTCGTCGTCAACCAGTGCAATCGTGCGTTTCATTGCCATTTCCTTATCGAAAACGTGACCCAGCCTATCACTGTTTGGCCCTGATACCCACCGGCATCCGCGCCAAGCCGCCATTCATAAAGCTAGCATCGCAATAAGGCAGAAATGGGGCTGTTGCCCGACACAATACTCAGACACAATACCAGGGGCTGTATAAGGTTAATTTTTCCGATGCCCACTTGACCGGGGTCGCCACCGGCCATCACTATCTGTTTCATGACCGAGAATAATGAAGATTATGGCCCGAGAATTCGCCGCCTGATCCGCGCGGCCGACCGTGCGGCGCTGGCCACCTGCCTGACCGGCGAAACCGGGGGGGGCGAAAACTGGCCCTATGCGTCCTTTGTCATGGTCGCGTGTGATTTCAGCGCCGCGCCGTTACTGCTGATCTCCGATCTCGCCGAACATACCAAAAACATCAAGCGGGATTCGCGCGCGTCGCTATTGTTCGAGGACACTTCCGGGCTCGAAATTCCGCTGACCGGGTTGCGCGCTACCGTGCTGGGCAGGCTTGAAATTTGCCGCGACGACGCTTTGCTCGCGCGCTATGTGCGGCGTCACCCGGACGCGGCGGGATATGTGGGATTTGCCGATTTCAATCTCTATCGCCTGCAGCCGGAACAGGTCCATATGGTCGCCGGATTCGGCGCGATCGACTGGCTTGACACGGATTCCGTGCTTTTTGCCGGAGATGGCGCGGATGCGCTGGCGGCGGATGAGGCCGATATCGTCGACCACATGAACGCCGATCATACGGATGCGCTGGCGCTTTACGCCGATAAATTATTGGGGCTTACGGGTGACAAATGGACCATGACCGGGATCGACCCGGAGGGCTGCGATCTGCGTCAGGGCGGCGCATGCGCGCGGCTTGAATTCGACCGGTTGGTGGCCGATCCAGCCGCCGCGCGGGCAATGCTTGTGGCCCTGGTGGAGAAATCACGCAACATCGGCTGAAACGCTTAGAAAATTGTGATCTCCGGTCGTGGTTTTGTTGCAAGTCCGGGGCCGGATGTTTATGTTGCCTCTTCGGCGCGATTCAGGCGCGGGACGCCGCCTGCCCGGTGCAGGACAGCACAGGAATTCAGGAGGAAATGGTGGAACAGACGGGACCTTTTAAGAGCAAATTCGGGTTGGAAAACCACGGGTTTAGCAATCTGAGCGCCGCACATTGGAATTTATCGACGCCGGCGCTGTATGAGCATGCGCTGCGGCGCGGCGAAGGCGAGCTGGCCTATGGCGGCGGTTTCGTGACCACGACCGGCGAATATACCGGGCGCTCGCCCAAGGACAAGTTCATCGTTGATGAGCCGTCATCCAGTGGCGATATCTGGTGGGGTCCGGTCAACAACAAGATTTCGCCGGAACATTTCGACACCGTTCACAAGCGTATGCTGGCCTATTTCCAGGGCCGCGAAGCGTTCGTGCGCGACGTTTACGCCGGAGCCGATCCGGATTACCGCCTGAAGGTCCGCGTGGTGACCGAACAATCCTGGCACAGCCTTTTCACGGGCAACATGTTCATCCCGCCGGCAAACGAGGCGCTGCATGATTTCGAGCCGGATTTCACGGTTATCCAGGCGCCGAACTTCAATTCGATCCCCGCGATTGACGGAACGCGCAGCGAAGTTTTCGTGCTGCTTAACTTCGCCAAGCGCCTGGTTCTGGTTGGCGGCTCGCACTATACGGGCGAAATCAAGAAGACCATTTTCTCGGTGCTGAATTATCTGCTGCCGGCCCGGGGCGTGCTGCCGATGCATTGTTCGTCCAATATCGGCCCCAAGGGCGATACGGCGATTTTTTTCGGTCTGTCGGGCACCGGCAAGACGACCCTGTCGTCCGAGCCCACCCGCAAACTGATCGGCGATGACGAACATGGCTGGTCCGATAGCGGCGTGTTCAATTTCGAAGGCGGCTGTTACGCCAAGGCGATCAAGCTGTCGGCCGAGGCCGAGCCGGAAATCCACGCCGCCTGCTTCCGTTTCGGCACCGTGCTTGAAAATGTCGTGCTCAAGGGCGAATCCCGCATGCCCGATTTCGACGACGGATCGTTGACGGAAAACACCCGCGCGTCCTATCCGCTGAGCTTCATCCCCAACACCAGCGACACGGGCATGGGCGGACATCCGGAAAACATCGTGATGCTGACCGCCGATGCGTTCGGCGTGTTGCCGCCGATCAGCCAACTCAGCGCGGAACAGGCAATGTATCACTTCTTGTCCGGCTATACCGCGAAAGTGGCCGGCACGGAACGCGGTCTCGGCAATGAGCCTGAGGCCACCTTTTCGACTTGCTTTGGTGCACCGTTCCTGCCGCGCCATCCGACGGTCTATGCCAAGCTGCTGGGTGAAAAGATCGCCCGGCACGGCGCCAAATGCTGGTTGGTCAATACCGGCTGGAGCGGCGGCGCCTATGGCGTGGGCAAGCGCATGAAAATCGCCCATACGCGCGGCATGCTGCGGGCGGCCCTTGAAGGCAAGTTGGCGACGGTCGCCTCCAGGCCGGACCCGAATTTCGGGATGCTGGTGCCCGAATCCTGCCCCGATGTGCCCCAGGAAGTGCTCAACCCCAAATCGACCTGGAACGACAAGAAGGGCTATGATGACATGGCCCGCAACCTGGCCCAGCGCTTCGAAAAGAATTTCGAACAGTTCGAAGATGCGGTCGACGACAAGGTCAATGCGGCCGGGATTCACGCCGCGGCGTAATCCCACCGGCTGGAATCGAAAACGGGGCGGCGCATCAAGCGCCGCCCCGTTTTTCATTTCAGTGAATATCCCTAGCGCCAGCCGACCCGGTCGAATATCCGGACCGCCGCAGCGTTGTTCTTCCCGAGGACGTCGATCTTGATGGCGTCGGATTTGAATGCACCCAGCGACGCCACCACGCTGGAGACGGCGACGCCCCTTCGTACCGGGAATTCAAAGCCCTTTTCCGCATAGATCTTCTGGGCCGGCTCGCTTGCCAGAAATTCCAGCAGCCTGATGGCGGCCGCCTTGTGCTTGGCGCTTTTCGTAACAGCCGCGCCGGAGATATTGACGTGGGTTCCACGCCCGTTCTGGTTCGGCCAGAATACTTTCACCTTCGCCACAATCTCCTTGTCGCTCGCCTTTGTCGACGCCATCAGCCGCGCATAATAATAATGATTGGCGATAGCCACATCGCCCGCGCCCGCCGCCACGGCACGAATCTGGTCGGTGTCGCCGCCCTGGGGGCGGCGCGCCATGTTGGCGACAATGCCGCGCGCCCACGACGTGGCGCCGTCCTTGCCCAAATGTTCAATCAGCGACGCCAACAGGGACTGATTATAGATATTGCTCGATGACCGGATCAGCACCCGGTTTTTCCACTGCGCGCCGGTCAGCGCCTCGTAAGTCGACAAGGATGACGGCTTGATCCGGTCAATTGCGTAAAAAATGGCCCGGGCGCGAACCCCCAGCCCAAACCAGTACCCCTCGGGATCACGATAGCGCGCCGGAATGGCGCCTTCCAACTTGGCGGATCTCACGGGCTGAAGAATGCCCATTTCCTTTGACCGCACCAACCGTCCCGCATCCGAACTCAGCAGCGCATCGGCCGGGCTGTTCATGCCTTCCCGCAGGATCCGCTGGATCAGGGCATCCGCTTCTCCGGTCACCAGATTGACCGTTATTCCCGTCAGCCTGGTGAAAGCGTCCAACTGCGGCCTGATCAGATGTTCCTTGCGATAAGAATAGATATTGACCTCTTCCGCCGACGCGCGTCCGGCCAGGAAAGGCGTTATGGCAACCATGGACATCATGGCGGCGACAGCGAACAGGATCGTCTTTCCGCGATCCTTGCGATGAACAAACATGGTTTTCCCCGCTCCCTTAACTAAGAATGATTATCAGTTGCAGTCGGCACTATAGCGAAACCACCATTGCCGACGCAATAGGCGAATCGCCGCACCAATGTGCCGGGAGATAATTTCTTAGTGAGCGTCGGCCCAATTCAGCCCGCTTCCCGTATCCACCACCAGCGGAACGCTGAGGTGGGCGGCCCCGGACATGACTTTTGAAACCAGCTCGGTGGTCTTTTCCAGTTCCGCCTCGGGAACCTCGAAGACCAGCTCATCATGCACCTGGAGCAGCATCCGGGCGGTGAGCCCCGCTTTTTCCAGCGCCTTTGGCGCCTGGATCATGGCGAGCTTGATGATATCGGCCGCCGCCCCCTGCAATGGCGCGTTCACCGCCGCGCGCTCGGAAAAATTACGGCGCGCCGGGTTCTTGTCCTGAATTCCCGGCACATGGCATTTGCGCCCGAAAACCGTGGTCACAAAACCATTGATCCGGGCGAACTCCTTGGTTTGTTCCATATAATCCCGGATGCCGGGGTAATGTTGGAAATAGCTTTCGATATATTGCTTCGCCTCGCCCTGGGGAATGCCGAGCTGTCGGGCCAGGCCGAACGGGCTGATGCCGTATATGATGCCGAAATTGATCGCCTTGGCCCGGTTGCGAACGGCCCCGTCCATGCCTTCCATGGGAATGCCGAACACTTCGCTGGCCGTGCGGGCGTGGATATCGGCGCCGTTCAAGAATGCTTCCTTGAGCGAGCCGATATCAGCGACATGGGCCAGCAGCCGTAACTCGATCTGGGAATAATCGGCCGACAGCAGCACATTGCCCTTGTCGGCGATGAAGGCGCGGCGAATCTTACGACCGTCTTCCGTCCGAACCGGAATATTCTGCAAATTCGGGTCCGTGGAACTCAACCGTCCGGTCGACGCGATGGCCTGGGCGTAGGACGTATGCACCCGGCCCGTATCGGGGTTGATCTGGTTGATCAGCGCCTCCGTATAGGTGCTGCGGAGCTTGGCCAGCTGCCGCCAATCGAGCACCCGCGCGGGCAAATCATGGCCCTCGGCGGCGAGCCCTTCCAACACGCTGGCGTCGGTGGAATAGGCTCCCGCCTTCCCCTTCTTGCCGCCGGACAGCCCCATCTCGTCAAACAGCACCTCGCCCAGCTGCTTGGGGGACGCGATGTTGAAATCATGCCCGGCGAGCTTATGGATTTCCTCGCCCAGGATGGCGCCCCGTTTTTCGAAATCATCCGACAGCGCTTTCAGCTCACCCGCATCGACCTTGATTCCGGCCTGTTCCACCTGGACAAGAACCGGGATCAAAGCGCGTTCGATATTTTCATAGATGACGGTCATATGTTCCGTCGCGAGACGGGGTTTAAGCGCGAGATGAAGCCGCGCGGTCATGTCCGCATCCTCGGCGGCATACTCAAGCGCCTTGTCGAGCGGCACTTCGGCAAACCCGATCCGTTTCTTGCCGCTTCCCGCCACATCGGAAAATTTGATGTTGGAATGCCCGAAATGCAGCAGCGACAATTCGTCAAGCCCATGGCCGTGGGACCCGCTTTCCAGCACATAGGACAGGATCATGGTGTCGTCGATGGGCGCCACAGTCACGTCGTAACGCGCCAGCACCTCCATGTCATATTTGATATTGTGGCCGATCTTCAGCACGCCCCGGTCGGCCAGCAGCGGACGCAACAGGCCGAGCGCCTGGTCCATGGGAATCTGTTCCGGCGCGTCGCAGGCCCCGGACTCGCCCCCCAGATCGAGCAACCCCTGTGGCGGCGCGCCCACATGGGCCAGCGGGATATAACACGCCCGCCCGCCCCGGATCGACAGGGACACGCCGACCAGCTCGGCGCGCATGGAATCGAGCGAAGTGGTTTCCGTGTCGACGGCCACCACGCCCGCCGTTCGGGCATCATCGACCCAGTCCTGCAGCCGGTCGATGGTTTGCACCAATTCATAATCTGTTTCGACGGGCGTCGTAACCGGCGCGGCGGACGCGGAATCAGAACTGGCCGGCGCAGCCTGTGCGGCGTTTTTGAAAGCAGCGCCAGAAGCAGCGCCAAGCTGCAACTTGGCGATCGTCGATTGGAAGCCCTGCTCGCTGAGAAAGGCCCGTAAAATTTCCGCATCAGGCAAGTGCAGCGCCAGATCCTCCAGCTTCATCTCCAGGGGAACATCCAGGCGCAGCGTCACCAGCTCGCGCGACACCCGCGCCTGATCGGCGAAATTGACCAGATTTTCACGCCGTTTGGGCTGTTTGATTTCCCCGGCGCGGGCCAGCAGGCTATCCAGATCACCATAGATATTGATCAGTTCGGCGGCGGTTTTCACCCCGATCCCCGGAACGCCCGGAACGTTGTCGGAGGAATCACCGGCCAACGCCTGAACGTCGATCACTTTTTCCGGCCCGACACCGAACCGTTCGCGCACTTCGTCCGGTCCGACAATCCGGTTTTTCATGGGGTCCATCATGCGGACATTCTCGCCGACCAACTGCATCAGATCCTTGTCCGACGATACGATGGTGACCTCGTGGCCTTGCTCGGCGGCCTGTTTCGCATAGGTCGCGATGATGTCGTCGGCCTCGAAACCTTCCATCTCGATGCTGGGCAGGTTGAACGCCCTGGTGGCTTCCCGGATCAGCGCGAATTGCGGGATCAGATCATCCGGTGGCGGCGGACGGTGCGCCTTGTAGTCGCCATAAATCTCGCTGCGAAACGTTTTGCGCGAGGTGTCGAACACCACCGCCATATACTCTGCTTCCGTATCCTGGACCAGCTTACTCAACATGTTGGTAAAACCGAACACGGCGTTGACCGGGGTGCCATCGGGCCGGGTCATGGGGGGCAACGCGTGAAAGGCGCGGAAAATATAACCGGACCCATCGACCAGATAGACATGGTCCCGGGCATTCCGCTTCGGTTGCTGTTCCGCAGCTTCACTCATACGCACATTCCTGAAAGAGTTATTTGTCGGTCGGAGGATGCAGTAACCCAGCGTCCGAGTCGACTCCCGCCATGGCCAAAACCGCCCCCGCCAGATAAAGCGATCCGCAGATCAGCACCCGGCCGGCCGGTTGCCCGGCCAATCCCCTGACCGCGTCCGTGATGTTGGACGCGGAGCGGACATCGAGCCCGGCATGGCGCGCGGCCCGGGCGACCAATTCCGGGTCATGGGTGTTTTCCTCACCCGGAATGGCCACGGTCTGGATGGATTGGGCCAGCGGCGCCAGCCTGTGCAGGAACGCGACCGCATCCCGGTTGTTCAACATGCCGGCGATCACATGCAGCGGTCGGTCGTCCCAGCCTTGCGCAAACGCCGCCAGGGCGTCGGCCGCCGACAGATTATGCCCGCCATCGAGCCAAAGCTCCCAACCGGCGGGCAGCTCACCCGCCAGCCCCGCGCCGGTCAGACGCTGTAGCCGCGCGGGCCAGCGTGCCGCCGCGATGCCCTCGCGGGCTGCTGCATCGCCGATATGAAATTCATCCAGCTGATGGATACAGCCATAGGCCTGCGCCGCGTTGCCGATCTGATGAGCGCCGGCGAGCCCCGGTACCGGCATATGGAATTTATCCACACCCCAATCCTGTTCCGACCGGAACAGGGTTGCGCCGATTTCAGCCGCGCGATCGAAAATGACCCGCATGGCCTCGGGACTCTGGGGGGCCACGACACATCCAACGCCCGGTTTCAGGATACCGGCCTTCTCGAAGGCGATTTCCGCAATCGTTTCGCCGAGAAACTGGACATGGTCGATGCTGATGGGGGTAATGGCGCACAGACGCGGCGTCGCGATCACGTTTGTCGAATCGAACCGTCCGCCGAGCCCGGTTTCCAGCAGAACGATGTCCGCGGGATGGCGAGAAAACGCCAGGAACGCCGCCGCCGTGGTGATCTCAAAAAACGTGATCGGCGCGCCGTCATTGGCGGCTTCGCATTCTTCCAGAATATCGACCAGCGCGCCATCGCTTATGGGCACGCCCCGGACTGCAATACGTTCACGGAAATGCACTAGATGCGGTGAGGTATAGACATGAGCGCTGAGCCCCGCAGCCTCAAACATGGCCTTCAGGAAGGCAATCACCGAGCCCTTTCCATTGGTGCCCGCCACATGGATGACCGGCGGCAGCCTTCGTTCCGGATTGCCGAGCGCGGCCAGCAGGCGTTCGGTCCGGCCCAGGGACAAATCGATCAGCTTGGGATGAAGCCCGGTCAGCCGATCAAGGACGGCGTCACTCCGCAGGGCCGGTCTCCGCCGCCTCGGGCGCCGGTAGCCGCGCCGATGCCGCCGAATTTTCTCGCCGGTTCACCAGCAGATCGATAATCCGGATCAATGTCTCACGCATGTCATGGCGTTTGACCACCATGTCGACCATGCCGTGGTCGTACAGATATTCGGCGCGCTGGAAACCATCCGGCAGTTTTTCCCGGATGGTATCCTCGATCACCCGGGCGCCGGCAAATCCAATCACCGCGCCCGGCTCGGCGATGGCGATGTCGCCCAACATGGCGAAGGACGCCGTCACCCCGCCGGTGGTGGGATCGGTCAGCACCACGATATAGGGCAGGCCCGCTTCGCGGACTTCCTGCACCGCGATGGTGGTGCGCGGCATCTGCATCAGCGACAGGATGCCTTCCTGCATGCGCGCGCCGCCGGAGGATGGAAATATCAGGAACGGCACGCCCTTTTCCACCGCGCGCCGCGCAGCGACCAGAATGCCTTCGCCGACAGCGATACCCATGGACCCGCCCATGAAGGCGAAATTGAATACCGCCACAACCGCGCCCATGCCGCCGATTTTTCCTTCCGCGGCCATGATGGCATCGGTTTCGCCGGTCGATGATCTCGTTTCTTTCAGGCGGTCCGAATAGCGCTTGCGGTCGCGGAATTTCAGTGGATCGCTGACCACCTTTGGCAGTTCGAGCTTTTCCCAGCTATCCTCATCGAACACGGTCTTCAAACGCGTCTCGGCGGACAGCCGCATGTGGTGGCCGCAGCCCGGGCAGACCTGCAGATTGGCGTCGAGCTCGCGATGGAATATCATCTGCTCGCAAGCAGGGCATTTCTGCCACAGATTATCCGGCACATCCGGCTTGCTCACCAGGGCCCGGATCTTGGGCGGAATATTCGTCAGCCAACTCATTGATGCGGCACCCCGTTACCCGTCTATTTCCGCGCGTTTATGACGCCGGCGGAAAGCTCTTTCACAAAACCCAACACGTCGTCGGCGAGCCCCGTTGCCGGGCCGCCATCCCGATGGACGCCCTGATCGACACCCTGGGCGACGATATCGACAATCGCAGAGCCGATCACGACCCCGTCGGCAACCCGCGCGATCTCGGCCCCCTGGTCCGGGGTACGGACGCCGAATCCGACCGCAACCGGCAAATCGGTTGCCCGTCTCACCCGCTCGACCCCCGCCGCGATATCGTCGATCAGCGCCGACCCGGCGCCCGTAATGCCGGTCACCGACACATAATAGATAAACCCGCGCGCGCCCGATACAAGCTCGCCGATCCGGGCATCCCCGGTCGCCGGCGTGACCATGCGGATAAAGTCGAGCCCGGCCGCTTCGGCGGGAACGCGCAGCTCATCGTCTTCCTCCAGCGGCGTATCGACCACGATCAACCCGTCGACCCCCATTTTGTATGCATCGGCGACGAATGCCGCCACGCCATATTGGCAAATCGGGTTGAAATAGCCCATCAGCACGATCGGGGTTTCGTCATCGGCGGCGCGGAACTCCTCGACCATGGCGAGGGTTCTTTTCAAATTCTGACCATTTTTCAACGCCCGCTGCCCGCCCGCCTGGATGGCCGGCCCGTCGGCCATGGGATCGCTAAACGGCATGCCCAGCTCGATGATATCGGCGCCGGCGTCGGTCAACCCGTCGAGAATGGCGTGGGAGGTATCTAAATCCGGATCGCCCGACATCACAAAGGTTACCAGGCCGGCCCGATTGGCTTTCTTCAGCGCGGCGAAGCGACGCCCGATACGGCCTTGCGCACCGCTCACAACGTCACCCCGAGCGCTTCGGCGACGGTAAAGACATCTTTGTCGCCCCGGCCGCACATATTCATCACCAGAAGATGGTCAGCCGGCAGATCGCCGGCCACCCGCATTACATGGGCCAGCGCATGGGCCGGTTCCAGGGCAGGGATGATGCCCTCGATCCGGCTGCAGAGCTGGAACGCGTCGAGCGCCTCCTGGTCCGTTGCGGATACATAATTGACCCGGCCCACATCATGCAGCCAGGAATGTTCCGGGCCGATGCCGGGATAATCGAGCCCGGCGGAAATCGAATGGGCTTCCGTGATCTGGCCGTCATCGTCCTGCAGCAGATAGGTCCGGTTGCCATGCAGGACGCCCGGTCTGCCCGCGCTGAGCGATGCCGCATGGCGGCCGGTTTCGATCCCTTCGCCGGCGGCTTCCACCGCGAAAATATCCACCGAGGCCTCATCCAGGAACGGGTGGAACAGGCCCATGGCATTCGACCCGCCGCCGATACATGCGACCAGAGAATTGGGCAGCCGGCCTTCCAGTTCCAGTATCTGCTGGCGCACTTCCGTGCCGATGACCGACTGGAAGTCGCGCACCATGGCCGGATAAGGGTGCGGTCCGGCGACCGTGCCGATGATGTAGAATGTATCATCCACATGGGCAACCCAATCGCGCAGGGTTTCATTCATCGCGTCCTTCAACGTCGCCGACCCGGACGTCACCGGCACCACCTCCGCGCCCAGCAGCTTCATACGGAACACGTTGGGCGCCTGACGTTGGATATCGGTCGCGCCCATATAGACAACGCAGGGCAGGTCGAACAGCGCGCACACGGTCGCGGTCGCAACGCCGTGCTGCCCGGCCCCGGTTTCCGCGATGATGCGTTTCTTGCCCATGCGCTTGGCCAGCAGGATTTGACCCATGGTGTTGTTGATCTTGTGCGCGCCGGTATGGTTCAGCTCGTCGCGCTTGAAATAGATTTTTGCGCCGCCGAGATGTTCGGTCATCCGTTCGGCAAAATAGAGCGGGCTCGGCCGTCCGACGTAGTATTTCAGGTAATAATCCAGTTTGGCGATAAAATCCGGGTCGATGCGCGCGGCCTCATAGGCGCTCTCCACATCCTTGATCAACGGCATCAGGGTTTCGGCGACAAAACGCCCGCCGTAAATGCCAAATCGGCCATTTTCATCCGGGCCGGCGCGGAAACTATTAGGTTGTTCCATCATTCGCCCAATCTACAACGCCGCGACCCGATTTAGAAACGCCCGGATGCGGTCCGGATCCTTGACCCCGGGCGCGCTTTCAACCCCCGACGACACGTCGACCGCCTTTGCGCCGGAAATGGCGACGGCCTGGGTGACGTTGTCCGGATCGAGCCCGCCCGACAGCATCCAGGGGCACGGCCAGGACCAGCCACCGAGCAATTCCCAATCGAAGGCCAGCGCATTTCCGCCCGGCATGGCGTCCTTCAGATCCGCCGGCGGTTTGGCGTCGAACAAAAGCCGGTCGGCGACGCCGATATAAGCCTCGGCCGACGCGACGTCTTCGGGCCCGGCGACACTGATCGCCTTCATCACCGGCTTGCCCGTATGCTGCTTGATCCGGACCACCCGTTCCGGGGTTTCCTTGCCGTGAAGCTGCCACAGATCGATCCGCGATTTGGCCGCGATGTCCGCCAGGGTCGCATCATCCGGATCGACCAGCAGCCCGACCACGGTAATTTCGGCCGGCACAAGGGCGGCCAGCGCGCCGGCCTGTTCCGGGGTCAGGTTCCGGGGCGATCGGGGAAAGAACACCAACCCGATAAATTGCGCGCCGCCCGTAACCGCGGCGTCAAGCGCATCGGTGGAATTGATGCCGCAGATCTTGGCCGCGACCGCCATCAAGACAGCTCATCGGCGATGCGCCGGGCCGCCGATACAGGGTCGTCGGCCCGCGTGATCGGGCGGCCGATCACCAGAAAATCGGCGCCCGCCGACACCGCATCGCCGGGCGTCATGACGCGTTTCTGGTCATCGGCGCCAGCCCAATCGGGACGGACCCCCGGAACCACCAGCGCAAAATCTGCGCCCAGCGACGATTTCAGCGCCGCTATTTCGAGCGGCGAACAAACTGCGCCATCGACCCCGGCAGATTTGGCCAGCCCCGCAAGGCGGGACACCTGTGCGGCAATCGGACCGATCTGGCCGACAGCCGCCAAATCTTCCTCATCCAGGCTGGTCAACACGGTGACCGCCAGGATCATGGGGCGCGCTTCACCCAACTCGCCTGCGTCACGCGCGGCGTCGGCCGCAGCGCGCATCATGGCCGCGCCGCCGGAGGCGTGGATGGTCAACATATGCACCCCAAGCCCGGCCGCGGCGCGCACGGCCCCGGCCACCGTATTCGGGATATCGTGATATTTGAGGTCCAGAAATATCCTGTGCCCGGTCGCGGCGACCTGCGCGACCCCGTCGGGCCCGTGTGCGGTAAAGAACTCCTTGCCGAGCTTCAACCCGCCAACCTCGCCGCTGAGCAATTCGGCCAGCGCCAGGGCGGCGTCAAGATCGGTGGTATCGACGGCGCAAAATATTTTTTCAGCGGTCATATTCTTTTTCGCATCAATGATGTGACCGTACTTAAATGGCGGCGCGTTCGAGCGCAAGCTCGGCGGCTGCGCGATTTTCGATTGGCGCGCCACCGGATTTCAACCCGGATCCAAACAGCGTGATTTCGCCCGTTGTTATCAATCGTCGCCGGATGCCGCACGGCGTACAGCGGGCAGGCTCGAATGTGGCTGGGTAAGCGTTGGTCCGGGATAACCGGCATTGCCGGATACAGGGCCGTGCATGAGTTCCGAGCTGCCGGGGGCCGCCGGCTTTCGGCGCGCATTGGCGCGCGCGCGCAGCCACCATTTGCCGACCGACACCGAGGACGCGGCCGCGCCGATCAAGATGCCCAGCGCCAACGCGCCGAGCAGCGCCACATAGAGCGGGGTTTTGGCGTCAAACGGCAGGGGCCAGAAATCGATTCCGACTTCATGACGGTTGGCGATCGCGAACAACACAACGGCGATCGCAACGGGCAGGAATATGATTTTTCCGAGAATTTTCATGGTTGCCGACGATTATACCAAATTTGGATAAGCCGGGCACGGATTTTACGACAGGACGGACGGATGCCGGAAGCCGACCGAACAGCGGATTAATCGTTGTCGTTCAGCCGATCACGGAGATCCTTGCCGGCCTTGAAGAACGGAACGTATTTTTTAGATACGTTGACTGCCTCGCCGGTACGCGGGTTGCGCCCCACGCGGGCATCCCGCGCCTTAACGGAAAAGGCGCCAAAGCCGCGCAGCTCGACCCGATCGCCCTCCGCCAGTGCTGAAGAAATCTCATCGAAAATAGTCGCGACGATTCGCTCCACGTCCCGCTGGTACAAATGCGGATTCTGTTCAGCCAACCGCTGAATGAGTTCGGATTTCGTCATCGAACGCCGCCCGTTTGTTGTTTTTCCAATGCGGCTGCTGGTCAGTATCGCCAGCCAGTTATCGTCCCCTCCGCACGGCTCGGGTTCATATTCCAATGCTTGACTTATTATTTCCAAACGCCGAATTACGACCCTAACGCAAATCAGGGTGCCAGACGGAAATCAGCCCGTCAAGGGTAAGTCTTTCAGAAAAAACCGCTTTTCGGCCCATTGAACCAAAATAATCGATCCATTCGGTGACGTTCCTGTCGATGTGGACATCGCGTAGTGGTAGTCCGGGCGGAAGGTTAGATTGTTTTTCGAGCCAGTCGACCGCCTCACCCTCGCCGCCGATGCCATCGATCAGCTTTTTCTCGACCGCGAGTCGACCCGTATAGACCCGACCATCGGCGAGCGCCAACGCATCCCCCGGGGACATGTTGCGGCGTTTCGCCACCAGATCCACGAACATCTCGAACATATCATCGACCAGCGACTGCGCGACCCGGCGCACGGCTGGGGTCATGGGCTCAAACGGCGAGGGCGCCGCCTTGAGCGGCCCGCTTTTGACCGCCTCCGTATTGATGCCGAGCTTGTTAAGCAGCCCGGAGACCTCCGTGGTCTGCATGATCACGCCGATCGACCCGGTGATGGTTCCGTTGCGGGCGATAATCCGGTTTCCGGCCAGCGCAACCATATAGCCGGCCGAGGTGGCGAGTTCTCCCATGACGGCGATGACCGGCTTGCGTTCGGCGACCTTGCGGATCTCATGATAGAGCGCTTCACCGCCAACCACGGTGCCGCCCGGGCTGTTGATATGGACAATCATGGCGCGGGCATTGCCATCGCGCGCAATGACGCCCAGCGCCCGGCGCAGTTTGGCATCATCAACGATGACGCCCGCGACGTTCAGCCGCGCAATATAATCAGAATGGGGGAAACCGGCAAAACGCCCGATCCCCGCCGCAACCCCGACGACCAGGGCGACGATGGCCAGGCTGCGCCACAGAAACAGGCGGCGCTTCAAGCGCCGCCTGTCGACTAGATAATCCGCATCCAGCGCCATGAGATTAGACCGCCAATATTTGCGACCCGATCATCTCGGGGTGCGTTCCGGATCAATCGTCTTTCTTGTCTTCTTCATCGACGGCCTCGGCTTCCGGAGCGCTGTCTTTCGGCCCATCGGCGCTGCCCCGTTCCTCATTGGCCCGGTTGAGCGCGGCACCCAGAATATCTCCGAGACTCGCGCCCGAATCAGATGACCCGTATTCGGCCATTGCCTGCTTCTCTTCAGCCGCGTCCTGGGCCTTGACCGACAGCGAAACCTTGCGCTCCTTGCGATCGAAGCTGGTCACGCGTGCATCCAGCCGGTCGCCGACGGAAAACCGATCAGGGCGCTGTTCGCTGCGTTCGCGGGAAAGATCGGTCCGGCGGATAAAGCCCGGAAGCCCGTCCCCGACCGTAACTTCAAGCCCGCCTTCGACCACATTCGTGATCGTGCAGGTCACCGTATCGCCACGCTTGATGTTGTCCATCGTTCCTTCGAACGGATCTTCGTCAAGCTGCTTGATGCCCAGGCTGATGCGTTCCTTGCTGGTGTCCACATCCAGGACCTTGACCTTGACGACATCGCCCTTGTTGAAATTCTTGACCGCGTCGTCGCCGGAAAGCTTCCAGTCGATATCGGACAAATGGACCATGCCGTCGATATCGCCGTCGAGCCCGACAAACAGGCCAAATTCGGTGATATTCTTGATCTCGCCTTCGAGTATGGTGCCGACCGGGAAGAGATCGACGAAGGACTCCCACGGGTTGTCCTTGCACTGTTTCAGCCCCAGGCTGATCCGCCGCTTGTTGGGATCAACCTCAAGCACCATCACCTCGACCTCTTGACTGGTCGAAACAATCTTACCGGGGTGAATGTTCTTTTTGGTCCAGCTCATTTCAGAGACATGGACCAGCCCTTCAACGCCGGGCTCAAGTTCGACAAACGCGCCGTAATCGGTGATGTTGCTGACCCGGCCGGTAAATTTGGCGCCCACCGGGAATTTGGTGTCCACGCCATCCCAGGGGTCGGCCTCAAGCTGCTTCATGCCGAGAGAGATCCGCTGGGTTTCCGGATTGTAGCGGATGACCTGTACGTTAACGTTCTGGCCGATGGTGAGAGCTTCGCTCGGATGGTTGATGCGACGCCAAGCAATATCGGTCACATGCAGCAGGCCATCGACGCCGCCAAGATCCACAAAGGCACCGTAATCGGTGATATTCTTGACCACGCCCTCGAGAACCTGGCGTTCCTTGAGGTTGGCCAGAAGCTCGTTGCGCTGTTCGGTGCGGGATTCTTCGAGCACAGCGCGGCGCGAAACCACGATATTGCCGCGTCGGCGGTCCATCTTCAGAATTTGGAACGGCTGCGGCGAACCCATAAGCGGGCCGATATCGCGAACCGGGCGAACATCGACCTGGCTGCCCGGCAGAAAGGCGACGGCTCCGGAAAGATCAACGGTGAACCCGCCCTTGACCCGACCAAATATATTGCCGGTCACGCGTTCATTTTCATTGAAGGCGTTTTCCAGCAGCGTCCAGGCTTCCTCACGCCGGGCGCGCTCACGGCTGAGCACGGCCTCGCCGTTTTTGTCTTCCATCCGCTCGAGATAAACATCGACGATGTCGCCGGATTTGATCTCCGCGGGTTGACCCGGTACAGAGAATTCCCTCAGCGCCACCCGTCCTTCGGATTTCAATCCGACATCGATCAGAACGGCGTCGCCGTCGACGGCAATAACCGTGCCCTTGATAACCGATCCTTCGGTCAGTTTCCCTTCGCTGAAACTTTCATCCAATAGTGCGGCGAAATTTTCCATGCTGGCGAAGTCTTCTTCAGGCGCGGTTGCGGTTTCGTTCGACATTCAAGTTTCCCAATTTTAATCCGGGGTCCTGGTTCCGGCGGTTGTTTTCCTTTGTCTCGCGTCCCAGGGTCCGGTCTAGAGTTACAATAAAGACAAAATCCGAGCTCCCGCTACGTGGCCATTAAACGCCACTGGCAGGTCTCAGCTTTTGTCCGGCTTGTTCCGCGCAGCAATGAAAGCCGCCGCTAATTCAAATGCCGCATCCGCATCCAAGTCCGTGGTATCGAGCTTAAATGCGTCGTCGGCCGGGATTAACGGCGCCACCGGGCGGTTTCGATCCCGTGCGTCTCGTTCTTCCATATCTCGCAGAACGCGCGGATATATACTCTCAACCCCCCGATCCTGCAACTCTTTAAGCCGCCGCATGGCCCGGACCTCAACGCTGGCATCGACGAAAATCTTACAGTCCGCATCTGGGCAAATGACGGTTCCGATGTCGCGGCCGTCGATTACCGCCCCCGGGGCGCCCTGCGGCGGCTTGGCGGCGAAACCCCGTTGATATCCGACCAATGCCTGGCGAACATCGGGGTGCGCGGCGACAATTGTGGCCGCGTTGGCGACCCGGTCTTCGCGCAATTCGGCGGATTTCAGATCATTTTCCCCAAGCTCAGCCGCGATTATTGCCGCTGCGGCGGCGTCTTCAGGGTCCTTCCCCTCTCTGAGCATCCGCCATCCGACCGCTCTGTACAGCAGGCCACTATCCAGATAGGCATATCCGAAATGGGACGCGAGCCGCCGGCCGAGTGTGCCTTTGCCCGAGGCCGCCGGACCGTCGAGCGCGACGATTACCGGCGCGTCAGGCATTGCCGCCCACCTCTGTAATGGATGCGCCGAGACCGTTCATCAGCCCGGCAAAATCCGGAAAGCTGGTGTCGATGGTCTCACCGTCATCGATTTCCACCGGCCGTTCCGCGGCAATCCCCAGAACCAGGAACGACATGGCGATACGGTGATCGAGCTCAGCGGCCACAAGCGCGCCGCCGGGCGGCTTTTGCCCATTTCCTTCCACGACCAGACTGTCCTGTTCTATGGCGCATTTTACGCCGCATAATGACAGCCCCCGCGCGATAGCCGCCAACCTGTCGCTTTCCTTGACCCGCAATTCGGCCAGACCGTGCATCCGGGTGGTCCCCGTGGCAAAAGCGGCGGCGACGGCCAGAATGGGATATTCGTCGATCATCGATGGCGCGCGCGATGCCGGCACATCGATCCCCCTGAGCGAACCTGGCGCACCACCCCGGAACGTCAGATCACCGACCGGTTCGCCGGCTTCGATACGCTGCGCGCCGATGGTGATATCGGCGCCCATGTCGATCAGTGTCGCGAACAGCCCGGCCCGCAGGGGATTGAGCCCGACGCCCCGAATAGTGACGACCGATCCGGGGACCAGCAATGCGGCGACGCCCGGAAATGCCGCCGATGACGGATCGCCCGGAACGGTCACGTCGCGGGCCGAAAGCTCGGGCTGACCGGTCAGCGTGATCCGGCGCGAACCGTCCGACCCCTCGTCGATCTCGAGCTCCGCCCCGAAATGACGCAGCATCAATTCCGTATGATCGCGGCTTGGCCGGGGCTCGATCACCGTGGTCTGGCCCGGCGTGTTGAGCCCAGCCAGCAGAACTGCCGATTTGATCTGCGCCGATGCGACCGGCGGCTGATAGATGATCGGCACGGGATCCGCCGCGCCCCGAACCGCCAGCGGCATACGACCCCCATCCCGCGCGATCACCTGCGCGCCCATGCGTTCTATGGGCTCGGCGATCCGCCCCATGGGCCGGCGGCACAGCGATTCATCGCCCGTCATGTGAACGGTAAAGGGATGGGTCGCGAGCATGCCCATAAGCAACCGCGCGCCGGTCCCCGAATTTCCCATATCAAGCACGCTGGCGGGTTCGGCGAGCCCGCCCACGCCGACGCCCTGGACCCGCCAGACGCCGCTTTCCTGTTGGGAAACTCCAACACCCATGGCAGCCAGCGCGGCGGCTGTCCGGCGCACGTCTTCGCCTTCCAGCAAACCGGAAATCGTGGTTTCGCCGACCGCCATTGCGCCGATCATCAGCGCACGGTGGGAAATGGATTTATCGCCCGGCGCCCGGATGTCTCCGGCAAGGTTTCGCGCCGACCTGGAACTCAGCCCACTCACTCCGTCACATCCTTCAATTTATATTCCACTCGCATAAACCGTTCATAACATAGTCATATTGTCCGGAAATGGCAGACTGCAATCGGTTGAATCGGTTTTTCATGATTTTGGTTTTGACAGAACGCCGTGAAAGTGGCATTGGCTGCCCGCAGACGTCGTCATGCAGATGGAGGAAGAGTTGGCTAAACCCGAATGGGGCCTAAAACGAATTTGCCTAGGTTGCGGTGCGCGATTCTATGACATGAAGCGCGATCCGATCAACTGCCCAAAATGTGACGTGAAATTTGATCCTGCCGCTGTCACCAGACCGCGCCGGAGCCGCGCAGCTGCGGTGGCTGCCGCCGACGCCGCCAAGAAGGTCGAAGCCGCTGAAGCGGCAGCCAAGGCCAAGGCCAAGGCCTCGACTGACGACGATCTGGATTTGGATTTGGATTTGGATGTCGATGACGATGACGATGACGATGGGGACGATCCCCTTATCGATGACGAGTCGGATCTGGACGAAGACGATGACGTTTCCGGGGTAATCGTCCGGGTTGGGAGTAAAAAATCCGATGACTCCTGATGACGCCCGGCGCGACGCCGGCGGAGTTGATCGCGCCGAATGACAATCCGCGACCTGTTTGCATGCAAAGCTGCTTGCGCCGGACAGCCGTGTTTCGGTAATGTCGCCGAACCGGGCGGGCCTCAGACGATGCGCGGGAAATAGAGACTTAAGGGGCCATAGCTCAGTTGGGAGAGCGCTTGAATGGCATTCAAGAGGTCGGCGG